>JBDSAR010000715.1:0-14013 GCA_039922035.1 Chthoniobacteraceae bacterium | reverse complement strand
TCATGAAAAGCGGCTCGGCCTCCACGCTGGATGTCGTCGAGAAGGTGAAGAACCAGATCCCGCAGGTGCGCAAAACGGTGACGGCCGATTTGGACATCAAGGAATTTGCCGACCAGTCGCTCTTCGTCCGCGCCGCCGTGGATGGTGTGACGAAGGAGGGCACGATCGCGGCTGCGCTGACGGCGCTGATGATCCTGCTCTTCATCGGCTCGTGGCGCAGCACGATCATCATCGCGCTTTCGATTCCGCTGAGCGTGATCGCCTCGCTCGCTTCGCTCAGCGCACTCGGTGAGACGATCAATCTCATGACACTCGGCGGCCTCGCGCTCGCCGTGGGCATCCTCGTGGACGACGCGACCGTGGAGATCGAAAACGTCCACCGCCAGATGGCGATGGGCAAGCCGCTCATCACCGCGATCCTCGCGGGCGCGCAGGAGATCGCGCTGCCCGCATTTGTGAGCACGCTCTGCATCTGCATCGTGTTTGTGCCGATGTTTTTCCTCACCGGCGTCGCGCGCTTCCTTTTCGTGCCGCTCGCAGAGGCGGTCGTCTTTGCGATGCTCGCCAGCTACGTGCTTTCGCGCACCCTCATCCCCACGCTTGTGATGTGGTTCTACCGCAATTCGCCGTACCACAGCCACGAGGCCGAGGACGTCGCGGATGAGGCACCGCCGAGCGGATGGAGCGCGCCATTCGTCCACATCCAGCGCGCATTCGAGCGCGGCTTTTCCAAATTCCGCAACGGTTACCGCGCGTTGCTCGGCACGGTGATGCAGCGTCGCGGAATGTTCGCGATCATTTTCCTCGCGGGCTGCCTCGCGAGCTTCGCGCTCGTGCCGATGCTCGGGCAGGATTTTTTCCCGAAGGTGGACGGCGGCCAGTTCCGCCTGCACCTGCGTGCGCGGAGCGGCACGCGCATCGAGGAGACGACGCGGCTCGTCGAGCGCGTGGAGCACGTCATGCACGAGATCGTGCCGAAGGAGGAGATCGCCGGCATCCTTGACAACATCGGCATCCCGTTTTCCGGCATCGCGCTGAGCTACAGCAACAGCGGCGTCATCGGTACCGGTGATGCGGATATCCTTGTGTCGCTCACGGCGAAACACCGTCCGACCGATGAATATGTGCGCCTGCTGCGCGCGCGGCTGAACCGCGATTTTCCGAGCACGACATTCTATTTCCTGCCTGCCGACATCGTGAGCCAGACGCTGAACCTCGGTCTGCCTTCGCCGTTCGACGTGCAAATCTACGGACGCGACCAGACCGCGAACCGCAGGATCGCCGCGAAGCTCGCGGAGAAAATCCGTCGCGTGCAGGGTGCCGTGGACATCCGCGTGCAGCAGCCCGCCGACCAGCCGCGGCTCACGGTGAATATCGATCGCGAGAAGTCCACGGAGATCGGCCTGAGCGAGCGCGACGTCGCAAATTCCGTGCTCCTCGCGCTCAGCGGCAGCGGCCAGGTGCAGCCCACGTACTGGCTGAATCCGAAGCTCGGAATCCAATACACGATCAACGTCCGCGCGCCGGAACACGTCATGGATTCTGTCGGCGCACTGGAGACGATCCCGATCAGCGGCGGCCGCGCAGGCGAGGGCGACGGGCAGATCCTCACGAATGTCGCGAGCCTTGAGCGCGGGCAGGATTCGCCGGTCATCTCGCACTACGACGTGATGCCGGTCATTGATATTTACGGCGGCGTGAGCGGGCGCGATCTCGGCGGGGTCGTGCGCGACATCGAGCCGCTGATCGAGGAGGCAAAAAAGGATCTGCCGCGCGGCAGTTTCATCATCATGCGCGGTCAGGCGGAGACGATGCGGAGCAGCTACATCGGCCTCGGCCTCGGCCTCGTGGTCGCCATCGCGCTCGTGTATTTGCTCCTCGTGGTGAATTTTCAGAGCTGGCTCGACCCGCTCATCATCATCAGCGCACTGCCCGGCGCACTTGCGGGTGTGGTGTGGGCTTTGTGGGTCACGCAGACGACGCTCAGCGTGCCCGCGCTCATGGGCATGATCATGAGCCTCGGCGTGGCGACGGCGAACTCCGTGCTCGTCGTGAGCTTTGCACGCACAAACATGCACG
Source organism: Chthoniobacteraceae bacterium (assembly GCA_039922035.1). Taxonomy (GTDB): domain Bacteria; phylum Verrucomicrobiota; class Verrucomicrobiia; order Chthoniobacterales; family Chthoniobacteraceae; genus SXWH01. Next base: position 11,934 of record JBDSAR010000715.1, on the reverse strand, counting down.
AGGGTGTGGATGCCCTGAACGCTGCGCTCAACGCCGGATCAACGCGCCTGCGCGCGGTGATCATGACGGCGCTCGCGATGATCATCGGAATGCTGCCGATGAGCCTTGGCCTCGGCGAGGGCGCGGAGCAGAACGCGCCCGTCGGTCGCGCAGTGATCGGTGGCCTGCTGCTGGCGACGCTCGCGACGCTGTTGTTTGTCCCCGTCGTGTTCGCCATTTTCCACCGCAATACGAAACCGAAAACCGAGGATCCGGAACTTGCCAAAGCATCCGAGCCGGAACTCGCACTCCACTGATTTGCCATGAAGAGACAGACCGATTACCTCGACGGTTCCGCCGACGCGCGCCAAGCTTCCGTCGTGCTCGAACCATCGCCACGCTCTGAAACACCGAAGCACGGGCCTGCTCTGCACGACGGCCCGCCGCCATCCGCGCCGCGCCTCAGCGGGCTGGTGATTGCTGCGATCATTCTGGCGGTCGGTGCGTTCGCCCTGGGATATTTTCCGCGCTCGCGGGAGCGGGCTGTGGTGAAAAGGGAGACGAGCGAGCTGGCCTTGCTGACGGTGGATGCGACTTCGCCGGCTCCGGCGAAGGCTGCTGATCCGCTGATTTTTTCCGGAGAGGTGAAGGCGTTGAGCGAGGCGGCGATCTACGCGCGCGCGAACGGCTACGTGCGCCGCTGGCTCGTGGACATCGGCGCGCATGTCGAGAAAGATCAGCTCCTCGCCGAACTCGACACGCCGGAAGTCGAGCGCGATCTCGCCCAAGGCCGCGCGGAGTTGGCGCAGGCCGATGCAGCGCGCGCCCTTGCGGAAACCACGGCGAAGCGCTGGACGGAAATGCTGGCGGCAAAGACGATCAGTCGGCAGGAGACCGACGAGAAAGTCGCCGACCTCGCGCTGAAAAAAGCCACGGTCGAGGCCGGGCGCGCGAAGGTGCAGCGGCTGGAGGAAATGCTCGGCTTCAACAAGATCACCGCGCCTTTCGCCGGCACGGTGACGATGCGCACGCTCGACGTGGGACAGCTCGTGAATGCAGGCGCGGGTCGCGAACTTTTCCGCATCGCGCAGGCGGACAAGCTGCGCGTTTTCGTGCGCGTTCCGCAAAACTACGCGCGCGCCATGAAGACCGGCCAGATCGCGGATCTCACGCTGACTGAAATCGCGGGCCGCACCTTCGAGGCGAAAGTCGTGAGGACGGCCGGGACGCTCGACGCGGCATCGCGCACGCTGCTCACCGAACTCGAAGTGGACAACGCAAAGGGCGAGCTTTTTGCGGGGAGCTACGCGCAGGTGCGCTTCAGGGATGTGCAGCCTGCCGCGGTGCTCACGATTCCCGCGAACGCGCTGCTTTTCCGCGTCGAGGGCGCGATGGTCGGCGTCATCGGCGAGGGGAATCGCGTGACGATGAAGAAGGTCGGCCTCGGGCGCGATTTCGGATCATACGTGGAGGTGCTCGATGGCCTCACCGCCGCGGATCGGGTGATCGTGAATCCGCCGGATGCACTGGTGGAAGGCGCGGAGGTGCGTGCGGTGAAGATGGCGGCGGACGCGAAATAGGTGCGCAGTTTTCCACGTTTGCATTTGCGTGCTTCCGCTTGGTAATTGCGTGCAGATGGAATCACTGCTCACAGCCCCAGCCGCAAATGCCGGGTGCAATGCGGATGTCGTGCCGTGTGGCGTGCATCCGATGATGCCGAAGCGCCGGCGGCGTGCGGCGTGGCTGGTGATGCGTGTGGCGAATGCGTTCTTCGGCCTTGCGCGCAACCCGGTGGAGGCGATTGCGGCTGGTGATGAGTGGCGGAGTTGGGAGGTGGAATGTTTCCGGCTGCTGCACGGGCCGGAGTTCACCGCGCGATGGGATCATGCGGGGCTTCCGTTTGTCTCGGTGCTGCCGGGCGGGGATCTGTCGCGGCATCTCACGGCTGGCACGCTGCGGCCGGAGCATCTCGCGGCGGCGGGGGCGGAGTTGTGCCGCGCGCATCTTTTGCCTTCGGCGTTTCACGGTGCAGCGTGGAGTCACGGAGATCCGCACACGGGAAATTTTTTGCACGATCCAGCAACGGGCCGGGCTCGGCTGGTGGATTTTGAAATGCGGCACCACCGGGATCTGCCCGAGACGCGACGTCACGCGGATGATCTCCTGGTGATGCTCCAGGATGTGTGCGGACGCTGTGCGAGCGATGCGTGGATGCCGCTGGCGACTGCATTTCTGGAGGGCTATGGCCGGCGGGAGATCATTGCATCGCTCGACGGGCTTTTGCGCGTGCCGCGCGGCATCCCGCGCGTGTGGTGGGCGGTGCGGACGAGCTGGATGCGGCGCGCAGAACTGGAGCGGCGCATGGGAGAGCTGCGTGCGGGCATCTTCGGTGACATCGGGCGGGCCGGGGCGGAGAAATTTTCCCCCGTGCAAATCAAGGATCCCGTGGGCGGCAGCCGAGGCGGTTTTCCGCAGTGATCCATTCCGCGACGGGCACGTTGCCGACAAGGTGCTCCTGCAGGATTCGCTCGAAGCGTTCGGTGGTGATGCCGCCGTACCAGACGCCGTCGGGGTAAACGACAAGCCAGGGGCCTCCCGTGCAGATGCGGAAGCACTGCGCCTTGGTGCGCATCGCGAGCAGTCCGGTCTCGCGGACGCGGCGCTTGATGTATTCCCAGACGATGCCCGCGTCTGCCGGCTCGCAGCAGTCCGGCCCCATGCAAAGAAATACGTGGCGCCCGGCGGTGGCGATGGCGGCTTTCTTCAGCCCTGCTTTCAACTCGTCGTCCATGCACCGAGAATATGCGGCGGCGGGCAAGACGGAAGTTTTTCGTAATGTTTCGGCTTTCACGGGAGTCTGAGTCCGCAACCATGAAAGCCATGAAACTCCTTCCCCTCCTCGTTCTCGTCACCACTTTCGCCGTCGCTCAGGAAATCCAGCAGGTGCCCGCTGAGCAGGCTGGCAAGATCGCGCGGAAAGTCACCGAAGCGCTGGGGTCACCGAGCGATGCGCCATTTGCGGTGGATCCGGATCTGGAAAAATCTTCGGGCATCAAGGCGAGTGGTGAGGCGGGTCTGCTCGCGATTCCCGACAAAAAGCTCACGGTCGAGACGCTGGCGAATGCGGGCAAGTCGGTGTCGGCACTCGGGCAATTGTGGATGCGCAATGTGGTGCCTGCGGTGGGTCATGCCGCGCCGGATCCGGCGAAGCTGCGCACGGTGACTGTCGGTGACGGTGAGAAGCTGGCGAAGGTGGAAATCTATTTCCTCGGAATCTCGAAGACGGACGCGGGTGCGATGGAACTCGGCCTTTTCACGAAGGACAAGGAGCCGCTCGTGAAGGTCCCGCTGGTGAAAACGGATGCGCCGGCAAGTGCGACACCGATTGCGCTCGACGGTCGCAAGGAGGGTGAGAACACGGGCGTGCTGGTCGTCACGGTCTTCGGGAGCTACAAGGCGGATGTCACGGTGACAAAGCCGCGCGAATAGGTCGGGGCTGGCGCTACGGTTTGCCAGCCGGGGCTGGGAGCGGGGTCGCGGGTGTCTTTGCCGGGGGCGCGAGTGGCTTTTGGGTCGTGGCAGAGGGCTGGACGGGAGGGGCCTTTTGCAGGACGCGATCCAGGATCGCCTCCTCCTCCGGGAGCAGGTGGTGCCATTTGTCGCCGAGTTTCAGATATTCCTCGGCCTTTGCCATGCGTTTTGATCCGGCGAGGAAAATCCCGTAGTAAACGGCGATCGAGGGCTCATGAAGCTGTGCGGGCCCGAGCGTCTCCATCATCTCAGCGGCAGCTCGCGGCCTGCCCAGGAGGAACAGTGAAAGACCGTAGGTGGAAACGACGGTGGGATTCGTCGGGTTTTCCCTGTAAAGTGCCTCCGCGGCCTGGTGGGGCGAGCCCTCCTCGGTGCGTTTGAGCAGCGAGAGGAAAATGTAGTTATTGCGGGCGTTCGTGCTCTTGGGATTGGCCTGCAGCATGAGGCGGGCAACGTGCCGGAGCTTGTCCGTGTCCCCTTGTTTGAGGGAGCGGGACCACAACGTCTGGAGCACCCATGTGGGGCTCTGGAAGCTGGATTTCGCGATCCTCCAGAGCGCTTCCTCGGCGCGATCATTCCATCCCCATGTGACGGCTGCACGCGCGAGCGTCTCCATGCGATCGAGGCGTCCCTCCGCAGCGCTGATCGCACTTTTCCAGATACCGGCAGAGGTCGCACGATCCTCGGTCTGTTCCATCGCCCACGCGAGGGTTGCGAGGCGGATGTATTCCATGTGAAGCCACTTGGATCCCTTCAGCGCCTTTTGCAGTTCAGGCCAGTTCTTGGCGACCGCGTAGGAATCCGCGACGGCGATGGACACCGGTGGACCTTGGAGGAATTCCGGACGGATTTTCGGGAGCAGGGCCGGGACTTCCTTGGCGTAGCCGTTGCGGTTCATCCAGATCAGCAACTCATACGTGAGGTCCGGGTGATCCTGAATCTCGGCCTCAAGACGCGCACGCGAGATCGGGAAATCAGGATCCTGCAGGGTGCGAAGTGTCGAGAGCCGGAGGAGTTTGTCGGAAAATGGCGCCCTCGGATCATCGGCGAGGGCGGCTGCGAGCTGTCGCGCGTGGGCATTTTCACCGTGGCGGAGCGCGTCTGAAAGCAGGGCGCGCATCGCGGGGATCCGTTCCTTGGAATTGATGCTGAGCTGGTTCAGCAGTTCGAGGGCATTGGTCCGTTCGAGGGCCGATCCGAGCTTCAGGCGCATGGTGGCCATGTTGAGTTTGAAGCCATCTTCCTCCGCATTGAGCTTGGCGGCCTCCGCCCAGTGCGTCTCTGCCTGCACGACCTCACGTTTGCTCAGGGCGACCAATGCCGAGAGATGATGGAACTGCGCGATATCGTGGTCTGCCAGAGGAATCCGGCGGAGGACGCGATCGGCAGTCGGATGGTCGCCGGTCTGGATGGCCGCGGCTGCCCATGCGAGCGAATTTTCCAAATCGTCCGGTGCAAGCTGGGCCAGTCGCGCCCGCCACTCGACCGCCTGAGTGGAGTGAACCGCCTCAAGCGATTTGGCCACGATCCGGATGGCATCCTTGTTCTCCCAATTGAAGGCGAGGGTGTTCCTGGCATCGAGCATCGCGTGCTTGTAGTCACCTCTTGCAAAATAGGCTGTGGCCCTTTGGAGATGCTTCTTTTCGCGCCATTGGTGGTAGTACTGTTTTGTCGGCCTGGCGCCGAACCACACGGCGGCTGTGAACGCGACAAGCAGGACTGCTGAGAACCACACCCGTTTCGAGCGGAGTCGGCGCTGCGAGGTGGACTTTGTCCTCGGGTGCCAGCCGCGGAACGACTGGTCGGCGACGTGATGCACCAAGTTCACCCTCTTGCCGTGGCAGTCCTCGCAGCAATTGTCCAACGGGATGGCACCGCCGCGGACGTTGATTTGAAATTCCTTCCCGCAATCCGAGCACTTATGGAGCCCGGCGGGTTCCTGGCGGGCCTTCGGGACAATTTCCTTGGGGATCAGATGGAATTTGTCCGCCAGTCGCTCAATGAGAAGCACCCTTCGCGCGCGGCAGGAATCGCAGCATTCAATTTCCCCCTTGGCATCGGGAGCAAGCTGATAGCGGGACCCACAGTCCACGCAAATGCGCCGCCCGGATCTTAGGGCGCGGTCTGCAATGTGAAACGGATCGGACATCGAGACCTGCAGTAAAGCACTTTCCCTGCAAGGGGGCAAACTTCCTCCAAAACACACCGCATCCCAAGCCTGCGAGGAAGGGCGCTGGGGTTTAGGCAGTCACGAGCGACCGGCGGCGGAATCGGGCCGCCGTGCCAAATGCTAGCAATCCGAGGCCGGTGATCATGCCGAAGGAGGAAACTTCCGGGACAGCAATGACACTGACTTCGTCAATCAGATTTGCCCCCGGATCACTTCCTCCGATGAATGAAAGGCGCGTGCCGTTGGTCAGGGCTTGCACATTGAATTCATAGTAGGTCCATCCAGTCGGCACCGGAATCGCAGACGGAGGTGCTGAGAGCGGGGGGTTTGAGCCGTGGTTCGGCCCGGTCCCCTGACCGGTGAGGTAAGTGCCTCCGACGAGGTCTCCTGCGTTGTCAATGGTAGCGCCCCAATTCACGCTTATGGAATTGAGGGGGGCGTTCGGGTCGCCGAGCTGATTCGACAGGTAAAAGCCGATGGTGTACCATTGGTCCTGAGTGGTGCCGAGCAATTGGGATAAGTAGCCGTTGTAACCAGGATTATTGGTGTTTGGAAACGCGGCGGACAATGCACCACTGTAAACACCGTAGCCTGCTCCAACGCCGAAGTATTGCTGTGAATTTGAGGCAACGACGTTCGGGGAGTTGGTGGAGGGACCAGTTTGCCAACCGTCCAAATCGCCAAATTTCGTGTCGGTCACGATGCCGGAGGAGTTGACTCCTCCCATCCCGTCACCACTGTCGTAAACGACGGTGTTTTCAAAGCCCCCGTTTGTCACGAGATTTGCCTGAGCAGAGGGGAGAAGCGGGATTGCGAGAGCGACGGTGGCGAGGACCAAAGTCGGGAAAATACGGAGCCTTTGGGAGTGTTTCATAATTTCTTGTGTCAGGCTTATCTGGTTGAAATTGGATCGCAAGAACTATTCCGGACAGTTCCTCAGGAAAATTGAGCAGCGGAAACCGTGCCCCGACCGGCATATTTTGCCGATCCCTTTTGAGAACCGGCACTGTGAGCGAATGGGCAGCGCGTTGCCGGGTTGGAAGGCTGGCATTCGTCTCTGTTTTGCAGATCTGCCTATTGGCTGTCGGACAGCCGTGAGTGTTGTCATTCAGTTTGGCTGCAGTCCCGCAAAAGTCATCATGGGGCGTTCACCTCCCTCGGGCTTGTTCCACGGTATGCAGGTATCGTCGGCTGTCGGGATTGAGTCCGCCGGTCGGGCCCGGTCGGATTAGATTTTTTCAGCGCGCCGTGCCGGGGACAGCAGGATCGGTGGTCCGAACTGCGGATTCCGCAAATTTGATGCTGTCGGCTTTCGCTTTTCCTAGCAAGGCTGCTTCCTCGGCGAGCATCGGCCAATCTGCTGAGAGTTTCAGGTAGTCCTTCGCCTTTTCGGGCTGGCCGCTCGCGAGGAGGAAGATGGCTTGGTAGAGCGCGACCTGCGGCTGGCGGAGTTCCTCGGCACTGAGGGCCGCCATGATCGCTGCGGCTTCGCCGGACCTGCCTTTCTGGTGCAGGCTGAGCGCATAGGTGGAGGCGATCATCCCGTTCTCCGGGTGCTCGCGGTGGAGGGATGTTGCGATCTCGTTCGGATTGCCGTCCCCGCTTCGTGTGAGTAGCGAGAGAAAGGCGTAGTTGTTCCGTGATGCGATGCCTTTGGGATCCGCCTTCGCGAATTCGCGGCTGAGCCTGTGAAGCTTCTCCGTGGCACCGCGCTGGTAGGCATCCTGCCAGAGCGAATCCAGCACCCAGCGCGGGCACTGCGGCAGGCCGGCGAGATCCCACATGATTTCATCCGCCCGTTTGGTCCACTTTGCCTGCAACGCAAATTTCGCAAGGTGCTCCGTCAAATCGGCGCGCCCTCGTGCGGCGGAGACCGCCTCCTTCCATTCCTTCGCGGCATCCTCCTCCTCATCGAGGTGCTCCAGTGCGAGGGCGAGAAATGCCCTGCGCATGAAGTCGTGCTGCCCCCATTTCGCCATGGTGGTGAGATCCTCCAGTTTCTGCCAGTCCGCGGTGTGCACATACGTTTCCGAGACGCCGAGGCAGACGGGTGGCCGGGAAATCATCTCCTGCGGCATCCAGCGCACCCACTCAGCCACCATGAGCGAGAGTTCGTTTGCGTTCATCCACAGCAGGAGGGTGGAAAGCTCCACGGGTTCGGAGACCGCCGCGTCGCGCAATTCCAGGAGATACGGCGTCGAGCGTGCATCGTGGATCATCCGCAGTGTGGAGAGGCGCGTGAGCTTGTCTGCAAAGATACACCGCTGGTCCGCGACGAGCGCGTCTGCGAGATCGCGGGCCGTCTCTGCTTCGCGGCGGCGGATCGCGTCTGCCAGCAGCATGCGCAGCGCTTCAAGCGATGTCGCGGGGTTGCCGCGCATTTCCCGGAGAGCGTCCAACGCCGCTTCGCGCACGCCGGGGAGCTTCGATTCGAGGCGCACACTGGCGAGGTTCAGCCGGTGCGATTTGTCCCCCGGTTCCAGTCGGGCGGCTTCCGCGAAGTGCGATTCCGTCCCGGCCGCATCATTCCTTTTCAAAGCGATGGCGGCCGCCATTGCGTGGTAGCCGGCACTGCCCCGGCCTGCCGCGTCGAGGGAGCCCAGGAACTGTTCCGCCGCCGCCGCGCCGCCGGTTTTCAGCGCAGCCGTGGCTTGGGCCAAAGTGTTTTCCGGGTCTCCGGGTAGCAAAGTGGCGAGCTTCGCCCGCCATTCGAGCGCCTCCGGTGCGCCCATGGCCTCCAGCGATTTTGCGAAAATGCGCGTGGCATCCGCATCGAGCGGGCGGTCCCTGAGCGCATCCCTGGCCGCCAGCAATGCGCCGCGGTGATCGCCGCGGGCGAGCGCTGCCGATGCCTGGGCGACGTGACACCGCGCGTTCCAACGGTGGTAAGCCGCCGCCGCGTAGGGCCGTGCCACGATGCCTCCCACGGTCCCCGCAATGGCAAGCGCGATGCACCAGAACAGGATGTTTCTGCGGCTTCGGCGATGGATGGCTGGCATGGCTTGGAAAATACTGCGGCTGCCCAAAACTGGTGGCAGCGTGCGGCACCGCACGCCGCACGAGGAGACAGAATCATGCGGGAAAAGCAAGCGCACGGAAGTATCGGAAGCGGCTCATTTTGAAGCGGGAAATCACAAATCTGTGAACCTGCGGGCTGCATGGCTCTGACCTGCCCGATGTCGCCCGATCTTTGCATTGCTCCACAGAGGTTTGCCTTGGCATTTACGGCATCTGTGGAAACGTCGCGAGGATGAACCATCGCTGGCGGGGATTTGTTTGGATCTCCATCCTCACCTTTCTTTTGATCTGGGCCGGGCTCATCACGAGCCTCAGTGCATTCTGGTCCACTGACCCGCAGTACGCCTTCGGATGGACGGTCCCCGCGCTCTCACTCTTTCTGCTCTGGGAGTGCTGGAACACACGCCCCGCTCCCGCCCCCCCGCAGCGGCGCGGCGTCACATTTTTCCTCGCCGCAATTTTCGCCGCCAGCCTGCTGCCGGTCTATGTCCTTCTCGAAGCCACGCCGGACTGGCGCTTCGCACACTGGGCGTTCGCCTCGATCGTCGTCGGGCTTTCGCTCTGCGCCGTGCATCTCACCGGAGGCGGCCCGTGGCTCCGCTGCTTCGCATTCCCCGTTGCCTTCATCTTTGTCTCCATCCCCTGGCCGGTGAAAATCGAGCAGGCCGTGATCCAGACCTTCACCGACTGGGTCTCCTCGCTCACCGTCGGCGGGCTGAACCTCTGCGATGTCCCCGCGATTCAAAAGGGCAACCTCATCGAGATCAGCACAGGCACCGTCGGCGTCGAGGAAGCCTGCAGCGGCGTGCGTTCCTTCCAGGCCACCATCATGGCCGCGCTCTTCCTCGGGCAGCTCTGGACTTTCCCCTTGCGCTCGCGGTTCGTGCTCCTCGGTGCCGGAGTGGTGTTCGCATTTTTCTGCAATGTCGCCCGCGCGCTGATCCTCTCATTCGTCGCGGAAAAGCGCGGCCTCGCCGCGATCGACCGGTGGCACGACCCCGCAGGCTTCGCCATCCTCGGAGTCTGCTTCCTCGGCCTCCTCGGCCTCGCACTCCTTCTCCGCCCCAAATTCGGCCGCAGCCTCGCCCCGGCGGAGACCAGCGCGCCACAAAGCCTGCCCGCCGCATTCACCGTCACCCTTGCCGTGTGGGCCATCCTCGTCGCCGCCGGCACCGAACTGTGGTACCGCAGCGCACCGCCGCCAAACGCCCAGTGGTGGCGCGTCGAATGGCCCGAAAAAAAGCCCGCATTCGCCGAAATCCCGCTCTCGTTTGCCGTAAAGCAGATGAAATTCGACACTGGCAGACAGGCCCACTGGCGCGAGGACGACGGGACGAACTGGACCATGTTCCACTTCCGCTGGCTGCCCGGCCTCGCCACCACGCGCATCGCCGCCCGCTGGCACAATCCCGACATCTGCCTCGTCGCCGCCGGCTTCAAGCGCATCGCCGAATACGAGCCCATCATCATTCGGAAAGGCGACATCGGGCTCGTCTTCCGCACCTACCGCTTCGATGCGCAGGACCGGAAAAACTACGTCTTCTTCTGCGTCTGGGAAGATCGCCGCGATCCCGCCGAGGAACTCCGGCCGCCCGAGGGATGGAACCCCGCGAGCCGTATCCGCGCCGTGCTCCAGCGCAAGCGCCACCTCGGCCAGCAGGTGCTCGAAGTCGCCATCAGCGGCATCGAAAACGAGCAGGACGCGCGCGCCGCCTTCGAGCGCCGCATCGCCGCACTCCTCCAGCCCGATTCGATTTTCCCCGACGACATCACCGCACCCGACCCCGCTGCCACCACCGCGCGCTGAGCGACGGTCATGCGCGGGTGTTACGCAAAGACGCCAGTCGCACAGGCATGCAGTTTCAACCGTCCTCTTGGCGCCTTTGCGTGACCTCTGCCCGCCGCTACTTTTTCACGAGGTAGGCGAATAGATCGCGCACCTGCTGCTCGCTCAGCACATCGAGCAGCCCTTCCGGCATCAGCGACATCGGCGACGCCGTGAGCGATTTCAGATCCGCGCGGCTCAGCACGAGCTTCTGCGAATTCAGATCCCGCATCGTGACCGACTGCGGAGTCTGCGCCTCGATGAAACCCGTGAGCGTCTGCCCGTCCTTCGTCACCGCCGTGAACGCCGTGAATTCCTCGCGGATCGCGAGGCTCGGGTCCACGATCGCCGGCAGCATGAAGTCCATGTTGTCCCGCTCGTAGCCCGAAAGATCCGGCCCGATTTTTCCGCCCTCCTTGTTCAAAGTGTGGCACACCGCACACATCGTCTTGAAGACCGTTTTTCCCGCCTCCGCATCGCCCTTGCCCGTCGTGAGAAGTTTCCGCACCTGCGCGATGCGCGCCTCCTTCGCCGCGCTGCTCTGCTTCAGCATGCTCCAGTGCTTCGCGATCAGCGCATCGCACGCCGCGTCATGCAGACTCTGGATGGCGAGCAGGTTTGCCGAAGTGAGCTGCTCCTTTTTCACCCCACCCGCATCCGCCGCCGCGAGCAGTAGCCGCGCCCAGGACGCACGGCTGCACATCGCCGCAAACGCAACCGTGCGCGCCTTCGCCGCCATCGTCGGCGCGAGTTCCAGGAAAGTGCGCGCAATGTCGTCGCTGCCGAAACGCTGGAGTGCATTCGCCAGCGCGAGCTGCATCGTCTCCACTTTTTCCTCGCGCAGCATCGCGAGAAAAGCCGGCACCGCCTTTTCTTCCCGGCGCTCGGCGAGAAGCGCGATGAGCCCCGTGCGCTCCGCACCTTTCGTCTTTGCATCGCGCACACGTTCCATCGCGACATCCAGCGCCGCCCTATCCCCGAGCCGCACGCCGAGCCGGACGAGACCGTTCGATGGCTCCGCCTCCTTCCACAACGCTGTGAATCGATCGAGCAAAACCGACGGCACCTTTCCCTCGTCCGTGCCCTGCAAGCCTGCATCCATGCCCTCGGCGAGCCTGATCTTATCTTCGCGCGTGGGCGCGAGCGTCAGCAGCCGTGCGCAGACTTCCAGTCCGCCGTCGCTATGCTCCGCCGTGAATCGCTGTCCGAGGCGCGACGTGATCGTCTGTTGGAAAATCGGCAACGCCCACAGCGCCTTTTCACCGAGCAGTGCAAGCACGGCTTCGCGGTCAAGCTTGCACTTGCTCTCCAGCGCCCACCAGATCAGCAGCGGCTGATACTTGTCGCCCGCATCCTCGCTGCGCAGCAGCAGTTCGCGGATGAGCGGCAGCGCATCCGACGCAATCAGCCG
>JBDSAR010000714.1:0-15570 GCA_039922035.1 Chthoniobacteraceae bacterium | reverse complement strand
CTGGCATCGGGCGCGACTTAGCACGCGGAGTGCCGCAATTTTGCTCAGGCACCACGAAGGCCGTCTCGACAGAGGAGAAAATGGTGCGAAGAATTTTTGTCCGAACGATCAGTCGGCGAATGGAGCTGGCGAGAATTTTCCAAGGCGGACGAATGCACACACGGCCGACGGTGGAAATGGCAGCAAAGGCTGGCCCTCGCGGACCGGCCTTTGCGCCCCAATCACCACCCAATGAAAACGCTACTCCGCGGCCTCCGGAAGCAGGCCCGGGTCCTCGGACTCCGCTTCAGCTTCCGTCACAGGCGCGGGAGCCACGAACTTGGCGCACGCGCCCATCACCCCCGCGACGACGACATAGGCGAGCGCGAGAGTTGGCGATTGCGCGATGCCGATGCGTTCGCCGTGCATGAACCCGAAGAAGGTGAGCACACCGCCCGCTGCGGCGAAGCACGCGGCTTTCACGAAGTGGCGGTCAATGACAAAGACCGCGATCGCCGTGAGGATGAGGCCGCCGAGAATCGCGCCGCCGCCGAGCACTTCGATGCCGTGGTAAAGCACGCCTTCATTGCGCATCGCACCGATGAGCGCCTCCTTTTGTGCGGGGCTCAACGCGGGAACGATGGTGCCGGCTGCGGCGAGCGCGCCATTCATGATGACGAGACCCCAAGCGGCGAGGTGCGGCGTGAGCCCGAGCACGATCGCCGGCGCGTGGCGCTTCGGAGTTTCCTGGAAGGCCTGCGAGCCGATGAGCATGCCGATGTAGAGCAGGATGGGCAAAATCGCGACGACCGGGATGAGCGCGAGCATCGTCGAGATGATGCCGAACCAGCAGAGCAGGATCACCATCACGCCCGTCGCGGCGGAGTATCCGATGCGACCGCCCATCGCCTTCCAGCCGGGATGGCCGATGTACACGGCGTTGATGAATGGATTACCCATCATGCAACCGATGAGGCTCACGACACCGTCCGCGGTGAGCACGCGCGTCGTGGGATACGCGTCGCCGGCGACCTCCGCGCTCTCCACATTGTCAATCGCCTCGACGAGATCGTAGATGCCAAACGGGATCGCGGTGACGAGCAGGATGCCGAGGAATTCAAAACCGCCGAAGACGTGACTGAACACCGGGAGCGGGATGTGAAAACCGAAGTTCGTGAATGAACTCGTGAGCGCGTCCAATTTCATCCCGCCGAAATTGTAACCGAGCGCGGTCGAACCCCACGCGATGAGCGTGCCCGCCGCGATCGCGACGAGACCCGCGGGGATGCCCTTGAATTTCACGCCGCCAAACCAGCTCAGCAAAATGATCGCGAAGCACGTGAGTCCGATGACTGGCGTCATAAACATTTCCAGCGCGGGCTTCATCGAAATGAAAGTGATCGAGACGCCCGCCAGCGTGCCAAGCAGCGCAGCACGCGGGGTGATTTTCCGAATGACCGGCCCGATGAAGCCGCCGATCATCAGCACGAAACTCTGGATGAAGACCCAGGTGAGACCGGCCTCCCAGCCTTTCATCGGATCACCGGTCTTCAGCGTGATCGGCAGCATGATCACGAAGGTGACCACGAACATGTGCGGCACACTGATTCCCGATGGCAGCGCACACACATCCGTGCGGCCCGTTTTTTTCGCGAGGCGGTACGCGAGCCACGCGTAGTACATCGTGGATAGACAGAGCATCAGCCCGGTCGCGGGCAGGATTTTTCCGAAGACGAGAGCGTCCGGCATCTTCAGGACGAAGCGCAGGAGCGCCGTGAGCGTCAGCAGATTGACGAGGATGTTGGTGCCGAATCCGAAGAAGGCATTCCAGTCTCCGGGCACCCAGATTTTGGGTTTCGTGGTGGTCATGTTGGTGGTGTTGGTTGGTTGAGCGGTGGCGCGTCAGCTCGGTGAGAGTGCGGCGAGAAGTTTTCCGGAATCCGAGACCCATCCGAAGATGCCGCCCTGCGCTTTGATCATCTTCAGCCCCATCTCCTGGAACTCCGGAAAGTAGCTGCCCACGCAGTCCGCAGGCACGAGGCAATCGTAGCCGCGGTCGTTCGCCTCGCGCACCGTCGTATTCACGCAGACCTCCGTGGTCACGCCCGTGACGACAAGCTGCTGAATGCCGCGGTGCTGCAAAATCGAGTGCAGGTCCGTGGCGTAAAAAGCGCCCTTGCCGGGCTTGTCGATCACCGGCTCGTTCGGCAGAGGATACAGTTCCGGGATGATGTCGTGCCCCGCTTCCCCGCGCACGAGAATGCGCCCCATCGGCCCGCTGTCGCCAATCATGGTCTTGCTGCGGCCGCGGATTTTTTTCGCGAGAGGAAGATCCGTGAGATCCGGCCGGTGTCCCTCGCGGGTGTGGATGACTTGCAGCCCCATCTCACGCCACGCAGCGAGCAGACGCTGGTTTGGTTCAATCGTGCGGCGAAGCTGCGAGACATCATTCCCGAGCATCTCCCCGAAGCCGCCCGGCTCCAGAAAGTCCCGCTGCATATCAATGATCAGCAGCGCACATTTTGTGGGCTCAAAAGTGAACTCGTAAGGCTCCGCGGCAACGGTGATCAGCGCACTCATCTGCGCCCGGATTTAGCGTCTGTCGTGCCAGCATTTGCGACACGCACTCAATCAGCTAGCCGCGAGCGGGTTAAAAATTCAAACCCGTCCCCAGAGTGAAAATCGAACGCCCTCAGACGTGTTGCGAATGTTGCGAATCGAACACCCGCAACACCAAACCTCACCCTGCCCCATCCTCAGTTTCAGCGGCCATGGTCATCGTCGGCTGCAATTGTCTTGGAGTGCGCGCCAATGTGGTGGCAGCTCCTGCAATTACTTTAAGAGTGTGGACCGGAAATCTCATTATAAAGCAGAGGCGAGGGGTGAATATGGAGTTCCGGTACACACTCTTAAAGCTCGGTAAGACCGCCATGGTTCAACATGAAATAACACGCTCTGAGCCAAAGGTAGGCGGCAGACGAATTTCCCGGGGACAATTCTCCCATTTCCGCATCCCCTTGTGGCGATCGTCCCCGCGCCACGCACGTTTCCCGGCGGGACTTTCCACCCGAAAAAAAAGCAAGCCTGCCGCGGCGGGTGGCCGGGCAGGCTTGCAGGAGATTGGATTGAGGGTTGAAACTAAATTATGCAGCAGGCTGTTGGAGCTCGGCCTGGCTGACGACGCGGAAGGGAATGCGGGCGAGCACATTTCCGTCGAAGTGGACGGCGAAGTGATAGTTGCCGGCCTTCTGGACGGTGCCCTGGAGCGGCTGAATCATGTTCTGGGTCGAGAAGCCCTTCGTTCCGGGAGGCATGTTCACCTGCAACTCGGCCTCATTCGGCGGCTGGTCGCCGGCGGTGCCAGAGTCATCGGAGAGACGGATGGAGAATTTGTGGGTGCCGTGGTCTTCGGCGGTGAACGAAAAACGCAGGACGAGCGTATAGGCAAAGCCCGCTGGGAAGCTTTGCGCAATGACGGCATCGAACGCGCCAATGACGTTCAGTTTGCCTTGGTTTTCGACGGCGGTATCACAGAGGGTTGCAACGAGGAGTTCCATAGAGGGCGGGATGGCTATCGGGATTCGGAACCGATGCAAGCGGAAATGATGAAGAAAAAGTGAAATGTGCGGAATCAAAGTTGAAAGCGGGACCGCTCTTCATCGGGTATCGCGATATTGAACGCGTGGATGGAGCGTTTCAGCACCTCGCCGAACGGATGTTCGCATCACGATGAACGAAAATATTTTCGGGCATTTGATCGCCCGTGACGGCGTGCTCATCCTCGAACGTGAAAGCCCAAAAATCTTCCGTCCACTCTGCATCATCCCGGAATGGATGACCTACTGACCGCGCCCGGATGATCTCGCGCGCGCCACCCGTGAACCCGGACGCGTGTTTCACTTTCCGGACTACTTCCACGATGACGCTGAGGAGGAGTGGAACCGCCTTTCCGGCAACGAGCTACTGTCCCAGCCACGGAGCGAAAACGCCGTGACCGGGAATGACCGTAACCTTGAGGCATGCGCCTGCATGATCGGTGAAAAAGGCTACCTGCTCGTGCAGCGGATCGGGACCGAACACGCACGCACCCAGCGCGCCATGCAGATCGCCCGTGAACTCGTCCTCACCCACGAGCGCCTCCAACGGGAGACGAGCAAAAAGGACAACCTCCTCCACTGTATCTTCCGTGATCTCAATGGCCCGCTCTGCGGCATCTGCGGCACGCTGGATCTCCTTTCAAACGAAAACTCCCGCGCCGAGTGGAAACGCCTCCTCAGCCTTCGGCAGCTCGCTGCGGTACGCCAGTTCCAGAAATTCGTCCGCAGACCACCCCACTCCGGCAAGGGGGGGGCCGTGGCTCTGCTTTTGCCGCATCACGGTGGAGCATTGGAAAGGAAAAATCGGCCGCGAACCGCGAGCGAGAGGTGGCATGCGATTCTGTTTCCTCCTGAATTTTGCCTGAATCCGCCACGGCACGTGTGCCGCCTCACGCGAGATATCTACGCGCCGTCCACCAGCCCGCGAAAACACCCGCCACACTGCCGGCACCGCTGAGCAGAAAAGCCGTCATCGTCCCGAATCGCTCACCCAGTTCCCAGCCGACGTAGCCGCCGAGGTTCACGCCGACAAAAATGCAGAGCTTCATGCCTGGGGAGGCAAGCATGGCCCGCGCCCGCTCTGCGGCTTGCCACGCACGAAGTCCGCTCGCAGCGTTTCCCTCATGAGCCGCACACTGTCTTCCCGCGCCGAAAATCGCACAGTGATGACTGAGAGTGTGCATCGAAAGTCCCCTTTCAACGCAGAAGCGCTGAGATGGGATGAGCGTTTCGCAGAGGGAAAAGAAAATCCCTCCGCGTTCCTCTGCCTTTTACTCCGCGCCTCTGCATCTCCGCGTTTAAAAATCCGCCTTTCGTGCGCTCGACATTTGCCATCATCCGCATCTTGCTTCCCGCCTTTCCCATGAAAATCCCCTGCTCCCTCCGCTCACTCATCGCTGCCACTTCGCTCCTCACGCTCGCCTCGCCGATGCGCGCTGCCGAGCCCGTACTGAAGCTCAAGGACAACGACGTATGGGTGATGTCCGGCGACAGCATCACCGCGCAGCGCCAGCACACGAACTACATCGAGGCATTTTACCAGACGCGCTTCCCAACGCTGAACTTGCACTTCCGCAACTCGGGCATCGGCGGCAACCGCACCGGCCACATCCTCGCGCGCTTCGACTACGACATCGCCGCGTGGAAACCCACGATCGTGAGCGTCGAACTCGGCATGAATGACGTGAGCGCGGGCGATGACCCGGCTGCTTACATCAAAGGCATGCGCGAAATCATCGCGAAGATCCGCGCCATCCCCGCGCAGCCCGTGCTCATCTCGTCAAGCCCCGTGGATGACGGCAGCAGGATGAACGATTGGAAGTCCGACCGCTGCCGCCGCATCCACCCCTACACCGAAGCGCTGAAGGCGCTCGCCGCGGAGGAGAAAATCGTCTTCGTGGATCAATATCATCCGCTCGTGAATCTGTGGGGCGACAACCGCGCGAAAGGCGAGGCCGAGGCCCGGAAGAAAGGCACGTGGCCGCCGAAGCCCACACCCGCACCGGTGACACCGCCTGCCCCGGCGGACCCGAAGGCCAAGCCCGCAAAACCTGCCGAGCCGCCGATCGCGCCTTCGCTCATCCCGCTCGGTGGCAATCCCGTGCATCCCGGCCCCGTCGGCCAGTACACGATGGCCGCGACGATTCTCAAATCACTCGGAGCGGAACACGAAGTGAGCAGCGCGACGCTGAAGGCCGACGGCAGCGTCGTCTCCGCGAAGCATTGCAAAATCACCGATGCGAGCGCGAAGGGCGGCAAGCTCACTTTCACACGGCTCGATGAATCCAGCCCGTGGCCGATTCTCCCCGAGGCAAAGGACGCCGTGCGCGTACTCCCCGCCGTGCTCGATCTCTCGCGCTGCATGCTCCAGGTGAACGGCCTCGCCGCAGGAAAGTATCGCGTGAGCATCAACGGCAAACCCGCCGCCACGCTCGACGCGAAGGAACTGGCCGCAGGCTGGAACATCACCTCGTCCTTCGAAGGCGCAGTCGCCGAACGCTCGGTGAAAATCCTCGCAGCCATCAGCAATCTCCAAGGCAAGCTGAACACCGAATGGCGCGCGGCCAGCAAGGACAAGAATGCCGAGAAGCTCGCCGAAGCGCAGAAGGCGATTGATGCCGCCGACGCCGAAGTCCACGCCGCCTGCGCACCCGTCGCGTGGCATTTCGAGATCGAAAAGGACGCCAAGTAATCCACCACCCATGCGCCTCTCATTTTTCTCCGCGATCCTCGCGCTCGCACTCAGCCCGCCCCTGCGCGCCGAACTCGTCGCGCAGGCGAATAAGTTTGAAAAGGAAATCGCCGCCTTCGAGGCCGCCGACAAAACGAACCCGCCCCCGCAGGGCGCGATCCTTTTCACTGGCGCATCGGGCATCAAGCGCTGGACCACGCTCGCGCAGGACTTCCCGGATTTGAAAGTGATCAACCGCGGCTTCGGTGGATCGCAGATTTCCGACTCCATCCACTTCCTTGATCGCGTGAGCATCCCGTATCATCCGAAGACCATCGTGATTCAGGCTGGCGGCAACGACCTCAACGCCGGCAAGCCCGTCACGCAGGTCGTCGCCGATTTCAAAACGTATGTCGCAAAGGTGCGCGCAACACTGCCCGGGGTAAAAATCGTCTATCTCGGACAGGGCCCGAGTCCGCTCCGCTGGGAGCAGCGGGAAAAGCAGCAGGAGCTGAACCGCCTCGTGCGCGAGTATATCGGCGCCGGAAAAAACATGACCTTTGTGGATCTGTGGGACGTCACACTCGGCACCGACGGACGGCCGCGCCCGGAGCTGTTCGTCGAAGACCGGCTCCACCCTAGCGCCGAAGGCTACAAGCTCCGCACGAAACTCCTGCGCCCGGCGATCGAATAACGGCGCCCGGGATTTTCAACACTCACCCCCAAGATTCCCACCCATGAACTCAACCCGCCGAACTTTCCTCGCGACCACGCTCGCTGCCTCGCTCAGCGCCCGGTTCGGCGCTGCGAATGCAGCATCCACGGGAAGCATCAACCACTCCGTCTGCAAATGGTGCTACCCGAAAATCCAGCTCGATGACCTCTGTGTCGCCGGCAAGGAATTTGGGCTCACGAGTGTCGAACTCGTCGCGCCGGAGGACTTCCCGACTTTGAAAAAGCACGGGCTTACATGCGCGATGACCACCTTTCCCACGATTGCCGGTGCGGATGGAAAAAAACTCGGCACGATCGAGAATGCGTTCAACCGCACCGAGCATCACGATCTGCTTGTGCAAGCCTACGAACCTTACATCAACGCCGTCGCCGA
The DNA here is from genome assembly GCA_039922035.1 of Chthoniobacteraceae bacterium. Classification (GTDB taxonomy): domain Bacteria; phylum Verrucomicrobiota; class Verrucomicrobiia; order Chthoniobacterales; family Chthoniobacteraceae; genus SXWH01. The sequence goes on along the minus strand of JBDSAR010000714.1, from coordinate 8,216 downwards.
CGCGGGCTTCAAGCACCTCATTTGTTTTTCCGGAAATCGCGACGGCATGGACGATGAGACCGGCCTCATCAATTGCGCCGCGGGACTGAAGCGCATTCTTCCCCTCGCGGAAAAGCGCGGCGTCACGCTCGTCATGGAACTGCTCAACAGCCGCGTGAATCACAAGGACTACATGTGCGATCACACGGCGTGGGGCGTGGAGCTTTGCAAGCGCATCGGCAGCGAGAGGTTCAAGCTGCTCTACGACATCTATCACATGCAGATCATGGAAGGCGACGTGATCGCGCACATCCGCGAGCAGAACAAATATTTCGCCCATTACCACACCGGCGGCGTCCCCGGCCGGCATGAGATCGACGAGACGCAGGAACTCAACTACCCGGCGATCATGCGCGCGATCGTCGAGACGGGCTACAAGGGCCACGTCGCTCAGGAATTCATCCCGGCGAAACCCGACGCGATCGCCTCTCTGAAGGCAGCCGTCGGGATTTGCAGCGTATAGGACGGGCGCAGCGTTGACGACAGACCCGGCACCGGCACGATTGCGTGATGCGCCTCCCGTATGCCCTTTGGTTTGCCGCCCTTCTCACCTGTCCGGCGCTAAGTGCCGAGTCTTTGCCCATGCCTACGCCGCGACTTCCAGTGACTGATCGTTACCACGGCATCGAAGTGCATGACGACTACCGCTGGCTCGAGGAGCCCGGCAAGACGGAGGTGCGGGAATGGACTGCCGCCCAGAACGCACACACGCGCGCACGCCTGGATGCACTGCCGATTCGTGAGAAACTCGCCGCGCAACTCGAGTCGCTATACGCGGATTCATCGGCGAACTACTCGTCGCTTGAATACCGCGAGGGCATTCACTTCCTGCTGTATTTCAAACCACCCGCGCAGCAGCCCGTGCTGATTGCGTTGCGTTCCCTGCAAAAAACCTCGGACGCCATCACCATCCTGGACCCGAACAAATTCGATCCGAGCGGCAGCACTGCGATTGATTGGTTCGTCCCTTCGCCCGATGGAAAACAGGTGGCGGTGTGCCTCTCGCAGCACGGCAGCGAAGACGGCACGCTGCACTTTTTCGAGACGCAGACCGGGCGCAAGCTGGCCGATGAAATCCCGCGCACGCAATACCCGACCGCCGGCGGCAGCGCGGCGTGGACGGCCGATGGAACGGGCATTTTTTACACGCGCTACCCGGCACCCGGTGAACGCGCGAAGGCAGACATCCATTTTTACCAGCAAGTGTGGTTTCACAAACTCGGCACGCCTGCGGCAGACGACACCTACGCGATCGGCAGGGACTTTCCGCGCATCGCGGAGGTGGATCTGCGGGCCAGCGAAGACGGACACCATGTCATCGCGACGGTGGCCGACGGCGACGGCGGCGACTACGCGCACTGGCTGCGCGCGGACGACGGAGCGTGGCAGCAGATCACAAAATTCGAGGATGCCGTGAAGCGCGTCGTCTTCGGTCGCGACGGCACGCTCTACGCACTATCGCGCAAGAATGCCCCGCGCGGAAAAGTGCTCCGCATGACGCTCGCAACACCGAACCTCTCCGAAGCGGCGATCACCGTCCCGCAAGGCGCGAACGTGATGGAAGGCATCGTCGCCGCGCCGGGTGGATTTTTCCTGAAAGAACTCGCCGGAGGGCCGTCGCAGATCCGGTGGTTTCCCGCAGGCAAGGAACCAGTGACCGTGCCGCTTCCGGCGTTGAGCGCGGTGCAGGAGATGGAAGTCCTCCACGGCGATCAACTCGCATTCAAAAGCAACGGCTGGCTCACGCCCGCAAGTTTCCAGACCTACGATCCGCAATCGGAGAAATTGGAGAGGCTCCCGATTTCCTCCACATCGCCCGTCAGCTTCGACGACATCGAAGTCACCCGCGTGATGGCGAAATCCAAGGACGGGACCGAAGTCCCGCTGAACATCATGCACCGCAAAGGTGTGAAACTCGACGGCATGAATCCGACGCTGCTCTACGCGTACGGCGGATACGGCATCAGCATGTCGCCCTCATTCGATTTCACGCGGCGAGTGTGGTTCGACGCAGGTGGCATTTTCGTCGTCGCGAATCTGCGCGGCGGCGGCGAGTTCGGCGAGGAATGGCACAAGGCCGGCAACCTCACGCGCAAACAGAATGTCTTCGACGACTTCATCGCGTGCGCGGAACACCTCGTGCGCGCCGGCTACACGCAGCCCGCGAAGCTCGCCATCATGGGCGGCAGCAACGGCGGCCTGCTCATGGGCGCGGCACTCACGCAGCGGCCTGAACTGTTCCGCGCCGTGGTGACGATGGTCGGCATCTACGACATGCTCCGCGTGGAATTGGAGCCGAATGGCGCGTTCAACATCACCGAATTCGGCACCGTGAAGGACCGGGCCCAGTTCAACGCGCTCCACGCGTATTCGCCGTACCATCGCGTGAAGGACGGCACCGCGTATCCCGCCGTGCTCATCACCACCGGCGAAAACGACGGCCGCGTGAATCCGTACAACTCGCGCAAGATGACCGCGCGGCTGCAAGCGGCGACCAGTTCCGAACGCCCCGTGATGCTCCGCACAAGCGCCGCCTCGGGCCACGGCATGGGCTCGAAGCTCAGCGAACGCATTTCGGAAAAGGCGGACATCTACACGTTCCTCATCACGGAATTGGGCGCGAGGGTCTCCCAGTGGCTCCCCTCGGCCGTTCCGTCTTTGGAAAACTGACCTCTCGCAAACCTCAGGCGAGGCGGAGGTGGGAGTCGAACCCACTCGTAGAGGTTTTGCAGACCTCGGCCTTCCCACTTGGCTACTCCGCCGTGTTTGAGCCGCGTTCTCTTACGGAAAATCGCGAGCCCGTCAACGGGCAATCCGCGCTCAGTTCGCAAACACGATCGGCGCGGGGACGAATCGCGCGCCGGGCACCTCGGGCGTGCCCTCGCTCTGCTCGAGCCCGGTCACGAGGCTGTTCTCGAACGTGACCGACAGTTTTCCCGCCGGGACTTTCACATAGACGATGCTCGTGACGAGCCGACCCTGCGTGTCGCGCCCTACGGTCTCCTGCGGCACGTGTGCATAGCGGATGAACTCCCAGACCTCCTGCCGGCCATTCGCATCGAGCTTGGAATTCTTCTTCTGCGGCTTGCCGAGCGCCGCGGCAACTTCCTCGTGCGTCATGTTCAGCGCGACCTCGCCTTTCGCGATGAGTGCGTCCACCTCGGCCTTGCGCTGCGCGTTCTTTTTCACGCTCTCGATGAAGTCCGCCCGCATCGGCGTGAGCCCCGCGGCAGGCACCCAGCCGACCACTCCGCCCTGCTGCGCGGTGCCACGGACACGCACAGCGGTGTCAGAAATCGCGATGACCTCGGCGGGGGTGCCCTTGCGGAGCACACCGAGAAAATTGCCCTTCGTGATCTGGCTTTGCACCGCAGCCTCGCCGATGACGGTAAGCTTCACGGGCTTGATCGCGAGATCCTCAAAGTAAATCGCGCCCGCCTCCCGCGGCAGCGCGCTGACCGTGTGCGGAGCGGCACCGGCTGCAAAAACCTGTGCGGTGAGAACTGCGAGACCGAGGGCGAGGAACGGGGCATTCACGGGATAAACGGTAGGCTGGTTTGTCGCGGCGGAAAGGTGAAATATTCAATGAAAGCTGAGGTGCTGTTGCTTCGTCGTTGCGCCTCGCGCGGTGTTGCGGCATCTGCGTGCCCGATGAATTCCCCGCGCTCTTCCTCACTCTTCGCAGAAGCCCGCAAATACATTCCCGGCGGCGTCAATTCGCCCGTGCGCGCATTCCGCGGCGTGGGCGGCGAGCCGTTCTTCGTCGAGCGCGCGAGCGGCTCGCACATCTGGGATGCGGACGGGCGCGCGCTGATTGATTACGTCGGCACCTGGGGCCCGGCGATCCTCGGCCACGCGCCGCGCGTGGTGCTCGATGCGATCACCGCCACGGCGGCGAAAGGCGTGAGCTTCGGCATCCCGCACGCGCTCGAAGTCGAGATGGCGCGGACGATTTGCGAATGGGTGCCCTCGATTGAAAAGGTGCGCATGGTGAACAGCGGCACGGAGGCGACGATGTCGTGCGTGCGGCTCGCGCGCGGCTTCACGGGGCGGGACAAAATCGTGAAGTTCACCGGCTGCTACCACGGCCACGTGGATTCGCTGCTCGTGAAAGCCGGCAGCGGCGCGCTCACGCATGGCACGCCGGACAGCGCAGGCGTGCCCGCGGATCTCGCCGCGCTCACCATCACGCTGCGCTACAATGATCCCGAGGCGCTGCGCGCCGTCTTCGCCGAGCACGGAAAGGGAATCGCCGCGGTGATTGTCGAATCCGTCCCCGCAAATGCCGGCCTCTATTTTCCCGAGCCGGGCTTTTACGAACTCCTCACGAAGCTCTGCGCCGAGCATGAGTCGCTCGTGATTTTCGACGAAGTGATGACCGGCTTCCGCCTCGCGCGCGGCGGCTATCAGCAACTCTGCGGGCTGAAGCCCGACCTCACCGCGCTCGGCAAAGTGATCGGCGGCGGCCTGCCCGTCGGCGCATTCGGCGGACGCCGGGAAATCATGGACATGCTCTCGCCCGACGGCCCCGTGTACCAGGCCGGCACGTTGAGCGGGAATCCCCTCGCACTCGCCGCCGGCCTCGCGCAGCTCCGCGAACTCGAACGCCTCGACGGCTGGGCAAAGCTCGAAGCGCTCGGCGCAGAATTCGAGGCGCGCACGCGCGCCGGGCTGAAGCGCGCAGGCCGCGACTACAATTTCCGCCGCATCGGCTCGATGTTCTGCCTCTACTTCACCAGCGCGAGCAACCCCGTGCGGAATCTCGAAGAAGCGTTCGTGAGCGACAAGGCCACGTTCGCAAAATTCTTCCACGGCTGCCTCGAACGCGGCGTGTATTTTGCGCCCTCGCAATTCGAGGCCGGCTTCCTCTCGCTCGCGCATACCTCCGAAGACATCGCACGCACGGCGGACATCGCCGCCGAGGTGCTCGGGAAAATCTGAGCGCATGACGAGAAAGATGTGTCACGCAAAGGCGCAAAGACGCAAAGGGGGCGGATTTTTCACGCGGCTCTTTGCGTCTTTGCGCCTTTGCGTGACATCAAAACCAAAATCTCCCGGCACGATCTCACCATCCATGTTCCGCGCACTGCTCCTCTTCATCTTCACCGCCACCGCACTCGGCGGCGAACGGTATTCATTCGAGCGCACGCCGGGCCGGCTTCCGAAAAACGTCCTGCCGAAAGTCTATCGCATCCGCATCGAGCCGGACATCGAGCACGCGGCATTCACGGGCTCCGTCGAGATTGACGTCGAAGTGCGCGAGCCCGTGCGCGCTTTCACGCTGAACGCACTCGGCCTCACGATCTGTTCGGCGACGCTCGACAAAAATGGCGCTCTCTCCGCGGAAACCGATGCGGAAAAGCAATTCCTCACGCTCACGCCGCGCGGCGAAATCGCGAAGGGTGCGCACACGCTGCGCATCGAATTCAGCGGCGCGATGACCGAGCAGCCGCAGGGGATTTTCCTCACGCGCTTCCAGCTTCCCGATGGAAAATGGAGCAAGGCCGTCGTCACGCAGATGGAGCCGTCCGACGCGCGCCGCATGTTCCCGTGCTGGGATGAGCCGGTGTTCCGCGCGGCGTTCCAGCTCACCGCGATCGTACCCGCGGAGCACACCGGGCTTTTCAACATGCCCGCAAAAAGCGAACGGGCGCTCGACGGCGGACGCAAGGAAATCACCTTCGGCACGACTCCGCCGATGGCGAGCTACCTCGTCGCATTTTCCAGCGGCGTGCTCGATGTCGAGGAAAGTGAGATCGCCGGCACGAAGCTGCGCGTGCTCGCAACCACCGGGAAACGCGACCGTATGAAGCTCGCGATCGATGCGACGAAATCCGTGCTGCCATTTTACAACGACTACTTCGGCACGCAGTATCCGCTGCCGAAGCTGGACCAGATCGCATTCCCCAGCGTCGCCGCCAGCGGCATGGAAAACTGGGGCGCGATTGTCTATTCGGACACTGCGTTACTTTTCGATCCCGCCGTTGGCTCGCAGGCGAATCGCGAGCGTGTGTTCGATGTCGTCGCGCACGAAATCGCGCACCAGTGGTTCGGCGATCTCGTGACGATGGCGTGGTGGGACAACCTCTGGCTGAACGAGGGCTTCGCATCGTGGATGGCCACGAAAGCCGCGGATCATTTCAACCCGTCGTGGAAAAAATGGCTGCGCGCCGCAAACTCCGCCGAGGCCGCGATGCGGCTCGACGCGCGCACAACGACGCATCCCATCGAGCAGCCCACGATCGCCGAGTCGCAGGTGAACGACGCATTCGACGAAATCACGTATCAGAAAGGCCAGGCCGTCCTGCGCATGATCGAGTCGTGGCTCGGCCCGGAAAAATTCCGCGACGGCATGAGGCTCTATTTTTCCCGCCACGCAAACGGCAGCACCACGACCGCCGACCTGTGGCAGGCGCTCGAGGATTCTTCCGGAGAAAAAGTGCGCGCGATGGCCGCAGGCTGGACTGAGCAGCCGGGCTTCCCGCTCGTCCGTGCGCGCAGCGTGGGCCACGGCGAAATCGAACTGAGCCAGGAGCGCTTCACCGTTCATCAGAAAAATGCGGCGGCGCTGACGTGGCGGATTCCGGTCATTGTCGGCGACCTTGGCAGCAGCGAGAAACGCACCGTGCTGCTCGGGCCGGAGCCGTTGCGCGTGCGCGCGGCGCTCCCTGTGCGAGTCAACGCCGGACGCGCCGGATACTTTCGCGTGGAATACACCGGCGATGCGTGGACGCGGCTGCGCGCGCGCATCACGGAACTTCCCGAAGAGGATCGCCTCGGCATCCTGCAGGATCAATGGGCGCTCGTTCAGGCCGGCCGCGCGCCCCTTTCGCGCTGGCTCGATCTCGCCACGGTGCTGCGCGATGATCCGTCGCCGACAGTCGGCGCGGAAATCACCGGGGTCATCGGCTTTCTGAACCACGCATTCCGCGGGACGGGCGAGTGCGCCGCATTGCAAAATCGCGCGCGCGCCTTGCTTGCACCGAGGCTTGCGCACTTGGGATGGGATGCAAAAAGTCCCGAGGAACCCGCCGCCGCGAATCACCGCGCCGGCCTCATCCGCCTGCTCGGGCAGATGGACGAACCCGCGGTGCGCACCGAAGCCCGGCGGCGTTTTGAGGCATTCATGACACGCCCGGAATCGCTCGCCGGGGATTTGCGCGGCGCGGTGCTCACGCTCGCCGGGCAGGATGCGGATTCGGCGACGTGGGACCGGATTCATGAACTCGCAAAACGCACCACAGACACCGAACAAAAGGATCTGCTTTATTCGGCCCTCGCATCAGTCCGCGACGGAGCGCTCTGTGACCGCACGCTGGCCCTCGCACTCGGCGACGAACTCCCCGCACGCCAGGCCGCAGGCATGGTCAGGCGTGTCGCCAGTGGCGGTGAACAGCCGGAAAGGGCGTGGCATTTTGCAAAGGCAAATCTCCCCGCATTGCTGGCACGCGTGTCGGAGTTCGAGTCGAACCGCATCGTCCCGCACATCTTCGCCAATTTCACCGACGAGAAGCGTGCGGCGGAACTGGAGACATTCGCCGAGGAAAACCTGCCGCCCCGCGCCAGCCGCGCAGTCGCGCTCGCCACGGATGAGATCCGCTTCCAGTCAGAGTTCCGCACCCGCGCCCTGCGCGAAGCCGCCGCCTGGATCGCCGGGCCGGACGAGGCGGCGGCCGGAAAATAATGCGGTGGTGGGCAGTGAGGGATTCGAACCCCCGACCAACTCGGTGTAAACGAGACGCTCTACCGCTGAGCTAACTGCCCATTTCAGCAATCCCGGAGGCGGCGCTGCCAAGCAGGACGCGCGGACTATGCGGCATCCGCGACATGCGGGCAAGCCCATCCGATGGAGCCATCCATAATGATGATTTCGCACGGGCAGGACGCATCCTGCGCTCCGCTGCGGGCTGCGCTGGAAGTTTCCCGGCAGGGCGCGATGGATTTGCTGCGCCCGCTGCTGGATGCCGGAGTGGTGGAAAAAATCGGCAGTAAGAAAACCGGACGCTACGCCTTGCGGCAACCGTGAGGGACAGCATCACTGGTTGGAACTCGATAACAATCCATCGAAGTCCTCCATCCTCACCGACGAGGCAGGAGTAACGCCGCGCCGGAGTCAGCCGCTCCTCGGGCTTGATCTTGCCGGTGCGCGGGTCGCGCTTTGTCTCGTATTCCATGCG
>JBDSAR010000713.1:0-4406 GCA_039922035.1 Chthoniobacteraceae bacterium | reverse complement strand
CGGCGGAGAGCCCGCTGGCGGCCCGGCACGGAGTCGCGCCCGTCACCGCCACGTTTCGGCATATTCTCATCGTCGTCTTTCTGATCTTCGTCTTCGGCGTGGTGCAGATGTTCTCGCTCTGGGGCGTGTGCAACGCCGGAATGCAGACGGCCGCCTCGCTCAAGCAGCATGGGTTGCCCACGTTGAATGAGCTGGCGTCGCTGCAGGAGCACCTCGCCATTTACCGGCTCTACTCGTACGAGTATCTTTTCGCGCAGGACAGTGAGAGGTCCGTGAAAACAAAGGCCATGGAAACCGTCGCGGAGCGAACGCGCGCCGCGCTGAAAAATCTCGGGGCGCTGCTGCCCGAAGGCGAAGGCCGCCGCCTCGTCGCCAGTCTGGAAGCCGCCATCGCCGATCTGCGTTTCGAATTCAACGAGGTGCGAAAGCTGGTGGACTCGGATTTCCCCGCCGCCATGAAAGCGATGGATCGGGAGATCCCGCCGCACAGCGAACGCGTCGCCGCCGCGGCCAGCGCCTTGAAGGAATACGGCTACCGCTTCTCCGGCGACCAGGCGAACGCGACGTTCGCCAGCTTCGGCTGGATCCGGAGCAATGCCGTCGCGTTCGGTGCCGGAAACATCCTCATGGCGGTTGGCGCCATCGTCTTCGTCCTCGTCGCCGCGCGCCGCAGCCGCGCGCAATTGTCGGAGACGCTGGCGCGGCTCGACGCGCGAACGAACGAACTGGACGGCTCGCTCTCGCTGGTCAACGCCACGCTCGAAGCCACGGCTGACGGCCTCCTCGTGGTCGATCACGCCGGCCGGTTGGTGAAGTTCAACCGGAAATTCGCCTGGATGTGGCGGGTTCCGGCGGACTCCTTCGCAGCGGGCGGCGATGCTCCAGCCATGGCTCTCGCCGCAGCGCAATTGCGGGATCCGGCGGCATTCATGCAAAAGGTGCGCGAACTGGATGCGCAGCCCCACGCGGAGAGTTTCGATCAACTGGATTTCAAGGACGGCCGCGTGTTTGAACGCTATTCGTACCCGCAAAAAATCGGCGGCGCAGTCGTCGGGCGTGTCTGGAGTTTCCGCGACATCACCGAACGCAAGCGCACCGAGGCCGAGCGCGCCGAGATGAACCGGCAGCTCGTGGATGCTTCGCGCCAGGCCGGCATGGCCGAGGTGGCCACCAGCGTGCTGCACAATGTGGGCAACGTGCTGAACAGCGTGAACGTCTCGGCCACGCTGGCCGTCGAACGGGTCCGGAAATCGCCGATCGAGGACCTGGCTCGCGTCGTCGCCTTGCTGGATGAACACGCGGCGGACCTCGGCGCTTTCATCAGCCACGATCCGCGGGGAAAAAGGCTGCCGAGTTTCCTGAGCCAGCTCAGCGGGCACCTTCTCCTCGAACGGCAGAACCTCCACACGGAACTGATCTCGCTGCGGGAGAACGTGGACCACATCAAGGAGATCGTGGCCATGCAGCAGAGCAACGCGAAGGTCTGCGGGGTCACCGAGGTCCTGAAGATCACCGATCTCGTCGAGGACAGCCTGCGCCTGAATGCGGGCACGCTTTCGCGGCATCAGGTGCAGGTCGTCCGGGAGTTTCAGGAGCTGCCGGCGATGACCGTGGACAAGCACAAGGTGCTGCAAATCCTGGTGAACCTGATTCGCAATGCGGAGTATGCCTGCGACGAGGCGGGCGTGCCGGACAAGCGGCTGACCCTGCGCGTGGTCAATGGCGGAGACACCGTGAAGATTTCGGTGAGCGACAATGGCGTGGGCATCGCGCCGGAGAATCTCGACCGCATTTTCAATCACGGCTTCACCACGAAAAAGGACGGCCACGGATTTGGCCTGCATAGCGCCGCAAATGCCGCGACAGAAATCGGCGGACGGCTCTCCGTCCACAGCGACGGCCTGGGGTTCGGTGCTACCTTCACGCTCGAACTGCCCGGCCATCCATCCACGCCATCCGAGCCCTCCACATCCTGAAGCCCATGAACCTGCCCACTCCAACTTCTGCCGAGCCCGTCGCCGCCGGCTGTCCGTTCCATCACGCCACGGCCATGGCTGATGCGGCCCGGCCGCCGAAGCTCACGCTGGCAAATCCGCAGATCACGTTTGTCGCACTCAGCAAATTCGTCATCGCCAATGACATGGTCGCGGAGGTGAAGGAGGCATTCCGCCACCGCCCGCATCTCGTGGATGATCAGCCGGGCTTTGTCCGCATGGAAGTCCTCAGCCCGGCCGAGCGGCCGAACGAAATCTGGCTCATCACGTATTGGACCGAGGCGGAGAGCTTCAAGGCGTGGCACCACAGCCACCTCTACCACCAGTCGCACAAAGGCATTCCCAAAGGGCTCAAGCTCGTGCCGGGCGAGCAGGAGATCCGCCACTTCGAGCACATCTGCTCGTGAAAAAATCATGAACCCATTAAATCAGCAGGTCAGCGAGACGCTCACAGAACGGCGTGCGGAACTCACGGCGCAGATGGTCGCGCGCGAGTTTGCGCGCCATCCGGAACTTGAACAGCGCTACGGAAAAATCGGCCGCGAGAAATGCCTGCAGGATGCGGGCTATCATCTCGCCTACCTCGCGCAGGCGATCGCCGCCGATGATCCGTCGCTGTTTGGAAACTACATCGGCTGGGCAAAGGTGATGCTCTCCAAGCGCGGCGTGCCGGAAAAGGATCTCGGCGGACTGCTCGGGAGCATGAAGGAATCGCTGGCCGCGGAGCTGCCGCCGGAAGCCAGCGGGCTGGCCTGCCGCTACCTCGACGTCGCGCTCGAACAACTCCCGGGCATGGCTGCGGACGTGCTCACCTTCATCCCGTGCGATGCCCCGCTCGCGGCGCTCGCGGCGCAATTTCTCGAAGCCCTGCTCGCGGGAAAGCGCGACATCGCGAACCGGCTCATCCTCGATGCGGTGCAGCAGGGCGTCGCCGTGCGCGATCTCTACCTGTTCGTCTTTCAGCGCACGCAGTATGAGATCGGGCGGCTTTGGCAGGTGAACAAAATCAGCGTGGCCCAGGAGCACTACTGCTCTGCGGCGACGCAGCTCATCATGTCGCAGCTCTACCCGCATATTTTCGGCGCGGAGAAGACCCGCGGCACGCTCGTGGCGACCTGCGTCTCGGGCGATCTGCATGAGATCGGCGTGCGCATGGTGAGCGACTTCTTCGAGATGGACGGCTGGAACACGCATTACCTCGGCGCAAACGTGCCCTCGTCCAGCGTCGTGCAGACGCTGATCGAGCAGAAGGCCGACGTCCTCGCGATCTCCGCGACGATCAGCTACCATGTCGGTGCGGTCGAGGCGCTCATCGCCGCGGTGCGCCGTGCGCCGGGCTGCGAGGGCGTCAAGATTCTCGTCGGCGGCTATCCGTTCAAGGTCGCGCCGGATCTGTGGAAAAAAATCGGTGCGGACGGTTTTGCCAGCGACGCCACGGGCGCCGTCGCGCTCGGCAACCGGCTCGCCGGCTTCCCTCTCGCCGCATGAGCGCGGACGATTCCAATGGGCAGCTTCCTGCCTCCGCGGCGGGCAGTGAACCCGTCCGGGATGTTCATGCGCTCAACCGGCGCGACGAGCAATTCTTCGAGGATCTGACGCGCACCAACAACGAGCTGGCGAATCTCCAGCGCGAAGTGGCGCGGAAAAATGCCGAGTTGCTGAGGGAGATCGCGGCGCGCATCAAAGCGGAGGCCGCGCTGGAAGTGGAGCACCGGGAGCGGCTGGAGATTTCGCACCGAGCCGGCATGGCCGAGGTCGCCACGAGCGTGCTGCACAATGTCGGCAACGTGCTCAACAGCGTGAACGTCTCCGCGACCATGCTCGCGGATCTGATCCGCGACACGCCGGTGAACGATCTCGTCCGCGTGGTCGCGCTGCTGCAGCAGCAGGGCGCAAACCTCGCCGCGTTCTTCGCCGATGATCCGCGCGCGCCGGATGTAATCGGGTTTCTGGCCGAGCTGAGCGCGACCTTCACCCGCCAGCAGGAGACGCAGCGCGCCGAGGTCGCGTCGCTCCAGCAGAACATCGAGCACATCAAGGACATCGTGGCCATGCAGCAGAGCTGCGCGCGGGTGTCCGGCGTGGTGGAAAATCTCGACGTGGCCGAACTCGTGGACGACACCCTGCGTCTGAACGCGGTGAGCTTTTCCCGGCACGAGGTGGCGGTCGTGCGCGAATTTGCCCCCGACCTCCCGCCCGTCGCCACCGAGAGGCACAAGGTGCTGCAAATCCTGGTCAACCTTCTGCTGAATGCGGAGGCCGCGTGCATCGAGTCGGGCCGCGCGGAGAAACTGGTGACGGTGCGCGCATCGCACGCGGCCGGCCGGGTGCGGATTCAGGTCGCCGACAACGGGTGCGACATCGCGCCGGAAAATCTCGACCGCATTTTCAATCACGGCTTTACCACGAAAA
>JBDSAR010000712.1:0-21913 GCA_039922035.1 Chthoniobacteraceae bacterium | reverse complement strand
GGACGGCCGCGCGGACGCTTCCGAGGCACAATCATGATGGTCGGCGCGATCTTTTTTCCACCGTTGCCAAGGGTCGTGTAGTTGTGGAGCCGCCTTCCACGCCGGTCGTAAAACAGCGAGTGCTTGTCGTAGAGGAGCTTCGCTGGATCGGCGACGATGACGCCCCATTTCTTCGCGCCGCACCCTCCTTTGGTCCGCATCTTTGTCTCGAATACAAGCCCTCCGTCACGGCGCAGTTTGGACAGCTCCCGCGTGGCATGTTCACGACTGTAGCCGGTCTTCCGGCAAAATGCGCCAAGGTCAATGTCACCCCAAATCGGCGAGCGCGCGGCGACGTTCCTGATCCATCCTTTCAGGCGCGCGCGGCACGTTGCAACGTGGCCGCGACGACGACCGCGGCGGCGGCAAATACTATTCTCTTCCTTCCGGCATGAGGGCAGATCCCACCCGTTAGAAAAACTCGGCATTTTTCTTGACTCCCGGCAATCGGAGGCCAAGTTCGCCGTGACTTATTTCGGCTCCTTGGCTTCCAAAAGCCCTCGGGGGTTGGTGAGCGACTAACTCACCAATCCCCGCTTTTTTGGATTAGTGGTTAGTTGTTAGGCGGGCATGGTTTTCACCTCCTCGCAGTAGGGGATGGGAGCCGGGTAGCTGCGCTGTGCATGGAGCAACTTTCATTGGAAATTGTTTCGATGGTGGAGCGGCACGCCACCTGAGTAGTCACGCGTTTATCAAAAGCCGTCTCTGTAACCCCTCAAGATTGCTCCGCGCACGGCGCAACTACTCTGCCCGTCTTGCTCTAGCGTCCCGACCACTATGAGCCAACAGACCTACAAGAATGTGGTGGGACCGAAGATCAGAAGTTTGCGCATCCAGCTCTCTTGGACCCAAGAAGCATTGGCGAAATACTTGCGGCGTATGGGCTGGAACATCTCACGGAGCACACTCGCCAAAGTCGAAGCCCGTCTTATCCATGTTAGCGATTCCGATCTCTTGTATTTTGTCCGACTGTTTGAGGTGGAGCCGAACTATTTGTTGCCAGAACTTGACCCGAACGAGCACTTAGGGACCGCCGTTCGACGCCTCCTTGCCCGCGAGCAAGCTGCCTAGTCAAAGCCCTTGAAAATGGCTGACCACCAAACCTGCGAAGACGCCATTGCCGCGCATACACGAGCGATCGCCGATCTCCTTTACGAGCAGGCGAGGAACGCATTGGGGAGGCTGCGCGAAGCCGAGCGGGAGACGCTGGAGCGAATTCAGCAGACCTCTCCTCGCGACTACGACTATGACGCCGCAGCCATTTACCTCGCCATTCCACGGCGCACCTTGGAACGCCGTGTCGCCGACCGTGAGATTTCCTTTCGCAAGGACGGCAAGCGCGTGCGTTTTACTAAATCCGCGCTCGATCAATACAAAACGACGCTCACAACGAATCGCCGCGAACGCCGTCCCCTCACGCTTTAGTCGCCTTGCGCTTCGACACCCCCTTGCCGGGCTGTTTGGGTGCGATCGCAAAGAAGGCTTTTCCCTCTGTCTGGGTCACTCGTTCGAGGTAATGGCGTTTGATGATCGCTTCGCTGTTTCCAGCCCATAGTGCGACCTGTCCGATTTGCTGCACGAACGCCACCGCGTAGCTGATGAAGGAGTGTCGCATTACATCGGGAGTCCACCGGAATCCCTCCGTCTTTGCGAAGGCGGACAGCTTTTTATAGGCATTTGCTGGCGCGATCAAACCGACCGACTCGCGGTGGGGGGCGAGCCACGCCGCGAGGTTCTGCTGCATTTTTGTAAGCCGACGGAACCCGGTCTTGGCCTGGTCTGCGCGGATTTCGATGTCGCCGAAGTTCCAACGAAGCGCCTCCTCGAAGCACAGCCGGGTCAGCTCCGCGGGCCGCACGCCTGCGAAAAAGCCGAGCGCCGCGTAGGGCACCAATTCAGGCTTTTCGGTGAGCATAGCCGCCATGAGTTTCGCGACCGTAGCGACAGGAAAAATCGTAATCGTGGTGGGCGCGTCGAGTTTTTTGATCTGGCTCGCTTCGACAGGCACGCCAAGCGGGAGGTATTTCTGGTTTTGCGCCCAGCGAGAGAAGGCCACCAAAGTTTCGCGCTCATTGTTCCGTGCGCGCTTGCCGAGGTTGAAACCTTTGATCCATGCCTCCATATCGCTCGCAGTGACTTCATGAAGCACACCTGGAAAGCGCGCCGCAAACCGCTCCAACCGATTGCGCACTCGAGAGCGGTAGGCAGGGCTCATATCATCGGCGAGGCTGAGGTCGTATTCCGCAACGAGTTCGGGGATTTTCTTGCCCGTCTTCTGTGGTGTGACTTTCTTGAAAACCTCAACGGCATCCAGGAGCGATGCGCCGCCGAGCCGCTGCATCGCGACTGCCCACTCACGGCAAGCCACATCGACCGGGGCGAGACCGGCGAGCACGGTTGTCGCGGCGAGGTAGATCGTCGCGTCTTCAGTTTGAGAGAAGACCGGTGCGCGCTCGTTGAGCATCGCGAGGATGCGGCCGGCGTCGGTGTGCGCTTCGCGCTCATCGGCGCGGGTCTTCATCCGGCGCTTGCCCGCCACATAATACTCAATGCGAAAAGCCTCGCTGCCGTGGTCGCGGACTTTGCGAATGACGACGCGCTCTCCGTTCTCTTCGAGCGCCACCGGGTATTTTTTCGTTTTCACAAATCCACGATACGCTGCGTCTTCTTGCGCGGCGAGGGATTTGGTAGGAAAGGCGGTAGGAAATCGCCAGTCCCACCCCGTAATCCCCTAGCAATCAGGGGCCGCGCGAGTGGAGCCTAGGGGGTTCGAACCCCTGACCTCCTCAATGCCATTGAGGCGCTCTACCAACTGAGCTAAGACCCCGTTCGCAGCGGGCGGGGAACATGGGAATCGTGCGGTGCGTTGGCAAGGGGAATTTTCGCCGGAGCCACGCACGCCGCCGCCTACCGCTCGCGCTCGCGTGAGACGGCAGCTTCCGCGAGGGTCTCGATGCGCGTGAGCAGGAGCACGGCCTGGATGAGCAGCGCTGCGGAGAGGATCAGATCGTAGCGCGCGATGCCGCCGATGTGGATGAGCTTCGAGAGCGCGAGCATGAGGAGGAAAAGCCCGGCGGAGACGCGGGCGCGCGCCTGCCTGATTCCGAATACGGTGAACTCACGGATGAAGCCCTTCATTCTCCGGCCTGCCTGCGGCTGCGCTCAGGCTCCGTTCGGGGCGTCGTCGTGTGCGCCATTCGTGCGGCGCGGATGGCTCTCCAGCAGACGGCGGGCGCTGGAATCCACGCCCATCCCGAGCGCGGACCAGTCGCGCGCGTGCTCGCCGTACTTTTTCCAAAATGCGCGGAGGTTTTCATTCGCGACAAATTCCGGATGCTCGACCAGCACGTCGTACGGGCCGGGGCGGCTGAAGATTTTCGCCATGATCGGGACGAGATCCAAAACGAAGAGCGTGCCGAAAATCACGAGGAACTGGAAGATGCCGGCCACCCACTTTTTCCCTTGCTGGCTCAGTTCGGTCGCATCGGCATCTGGCGCTGGGAGGAAGATGACGTTGTAGAGTCCGATCGTCTCCTCCATCGGATCGAGCACGCCGTTCATCTTGCGCCCGAGACGCGCGATGGGCGGTCCGAACTCGTCGTCGGCGCGCTTCATGCCGCTCTTGTTTTCGTCCTCGAGCGCGGCGGTCCGCTCGGTGATGCGCGCCAGGCGGAGCGGATGCTCGGTTTCCATTTCCGCGATCTCGGCGGTGACTTTTTCCAGGCGCTGCTTCCGGATGCGTTCCTTTTCCTTGGCCTCATCAACGAATGCGGGGCGCTTGCTGCCGAGGGCGTCGAGGTACGCATTTTTGTCCGAGAGTCGGGCGGCGGCGAGTTGCCTGTCGCTCGCGAGGAGCGCGGCGGTCTGTGCGGCCTGTGAACTTTCGAGACGCCGGATGTCGGCGACGACACCCCTGTCGCGGGCCTGCATATCCTTCAGGCGCGGGCCGTCGCCGGCCTTCTTCACCTCTGGGTAGAATTCGTTCGGCTGCCCGAGGGCCTCGCGGGCGATGGCTTCGACGAGGCGGCGGTGGAGATCCTGACGCTCATCAAGTTCGCTCTTTGTCTTCGCGAGCGTTTCCTTCTGCGCCTCGATCTGCGCGATCACGCCGCGCGTGGCACCGCTGGCGGGTGCGACAAAATCCGGTTCTCCCGCCTTCTTGCGCTCCTCCTCCATGCGCTCGTCGGCGTACGTCTCGGTGTTGATGATCGCCTTTTGCAAATCCGGAAGCTGCGCGAGCAGTGCGTCGCGCTTCGTGTCGTAATCGGCGATCGCCTTTTTGCGCTCGCCGGCCTCGTCGTCGTGGATTTTTTGCAGATCAACGGCGAGTTCCTTGCGCCGCGCGGCTTCCTTATCGCGGAGGCCGTTCAGCCGGCCCTGGATCTCAGTCTGGATGCGGTGGGTGATCGCGGGGCGGTACTGATCGAGGCAGAATGGAAACGCGATGGCCACGCTCACGACGCCAGAGAGCGCGAAGCGGAACACCACCTGCATGACTTTGCGCCACCACGGCTGGAAGGGCCGGTAGGTCGCGAGCAGGATGCGATCAGTGTTCATGATCACAAACGCCCACGCGAGCGCGATGCCGAGCACGGCGAGCCACGGCGGTTCGGCGAAGCGGCTCTTTGCGTAAAAGATCATGCCGAGGAAGGACATGATGGTCGGAATCAGCACCGTGCTGCCGAGCACCGCGACGCGCTCGCGTTCCGTTGCGGGGCAGTGCTGGAGCGTCTCCCATCGCGCACCTGCGAGCCAGTAGAGCGGGCGCATCCACCTGTCCCAGTTCGACGGCGCATCGGCTTCGGGTGGGAGGGGATTTTCAGGTGGCTGCCAGTGCATCGTGCGGCTGAGGGTATCGGCGAAGGTCCGATGCGCCAGTCCGGAAAGTAGTTCGCGTGGGGATGGCGAAATCCCGATGCGTCAGTGCGCGCTCCCGGCCTGCGAACACAGCTTGGTCCGTCCCTGATCGAGGACCTTCCGCTCGTCGCGTGTGAGACTCTGTATTCCCTCACGGGAGATTTTTTCGAGAATCGGATCGATCTCCATCCGCAGGAAGTCGTCCGCACTCATCCGCTGTATCCGCAACTCGCGCTGCACGCGCTCAAATCTCCGGCGCTGAAACCACATCGGATTTCCGAATCCGAGCTTCCGCGCCCACGCCCATCCGAGCAGGCTGCCGGTGAGAATCCCGGCCGGGCCGATCCCGCCGAATTTCCGCGTGATGACGCACGTGATTGCAAACAGGATCATCCCGCAGGCAAGATACTTTGCGCGGCAGCGCAGCGGAAAAAGGTGGAAGAATGAAATGCCGGTCTCCAGTTCGGGCATGATCGTTGCATACGCGGCGAGCACGGCGGCGGCGGCGGCGGAGAAGCCGACCACGGCGACCATTCCCGGTGCGGCCGGGACGGCGAGGCACACGGCACCGCCGATCACATTGGAAAGCAGGCAGAGCCACACGAAATTCACCCGCCCGACGATCGGCTCGATCTCACGTCCGGCGCACCACAGCACGAGGAGATTCGCGAAAAAGTGCAGCGGTCCGGTGTGGAGGAACTGGTAGCTGAACAGCCGCCAGTATTCCCCCTTGAGAAAATTGTCATGCTCGAGCTGCAGGAGATTCAGCGGATTCGCTGTGGCCTGGTGCGTTGACATGAACCACGCGAGCACCGCCTGCGTGGTGCCCCAGAAAATCATCGTCCAGCAAAACACCAGCACTCCGGCGGAACGTCCGGGCGACCACACACGCTGGAAGGACGAGGTCTGGCGTCTTGGAGAGCTCATGGGGTGGATTGGTGGAGTATGGCCGTTTCCGCCATTTGTAAAACTGGAATTCCAGAAGTGAGCAAAATTCTTCTCGCTGCCCGCGCAGGATGGCTGCTCGCGCAGTCCGGGAACGGCTTCCCCGCATGCCTCAGGGCACGCACAGCCGCAGCTTTCCGGCCACCCGGAAAGTCACCGGCAGAGCGCCCGAAAGCTCGCCGTCCACCTCCACCGGCACCTCCTGCTCCGAGCGCACCGTGGCCTCGGCGACCTGGAAATATTCCACGCCATCCATGCCCGTGTGCCGCCCGATGAGCACTCCTGCGAGATACTTCGCGATGTCGAGGTAGCCGATGTTTTTGAAAATGAGCACGTCGAGCATGCCGTCATCCACGCGTGCCTTCGGGAAGAGCACGATCTTTGCGCCGTAGTACCGGCCGTTCCCGATCAGCACGAACGATCCCTCGCTCACTCTTCCGCCCGCCTCGATGATGAGCTTCGGCGGAGTGCGTGCCGCGATCTGTGCGGCGCTGATGAGGTAGCTCAGCGGGCCGAGATTTTTCTTCGATTCCCAAGTCGTCTCCTTCACTACCTGCGCGTCGAGCCCCACGCCCGCGAGCTGAATGAAATGCTTGTCATTCGCGGCGAGCAGGTCGATCTCGCGCAGGTTTCCGGCGCGGATGACGGACCACGCATCTTCCATTTTGTCCGGCAGATCGTGTTCCTTTGAAAAGACATTCATCGTGCCGATGGGCAGCACGCCCAGCGCAGATTCCGAGCCCGCGAGGCCGTTTGCCACCTCGTTCACCGTCCCGTCGCCGCCTGCCGCGACCACGATGCGGAAGCCCTCGCGGGCCGCCTCGGCTGCAAGCTGCCTGGCGCAGCCCGGCGATTCCGTCATCCGCAATTCCGCCTCGGGAGCGAGTTCGCGCAGCACGTCCGCGAGATCGCGTGACTTCTCGCTGCGGGCCTTGGGATTGAAAATGATGACGGAGTCGCGCACGGTTCGGGCGCAGCTTCTACGCGGTGCAAAAGGGAAATTGCCAGACACTTTCCGCCCTTTCTTTTGCGCGCCGTGCCGCTAATTTCCCGCGCCTGTGAAACGACGCATCGCAAAATATCTGACCATCGCCGCCATCGTGCTGGTGCTGCTCATCGCCGCGGGCGGATGGTTCCTGGACCGCTGGCTGCAGTCTGCGGAGGCGCACGCGAAAATCGAAGGGAAGCTCAGCGAGGCACTGAAAATGCCGGTAAAAATTGGCGCGCTCGGCTTCTCCTCGTGGAGCGGTCTTTCGGTAAAAAAGATCACCGTCGCCGGTCCCGACGGGATTCTTTTTGAGGCCGACGGAATTTCGGCGAGCCACAGTTTTTCGTCGTTGTTCCGCGGCAGCATGGGCCTCAGCGAAGTGCGGATTAGCCAGCCGCATATTCGCCTGTTCCAGGACGCCGCGGGAAACTGGGGGCCGTCGCACACCGCCGCGCCGCCGCAGCCCGTCGCCGCACTTGCGTCCTTGGGAAATCCTGTGGCAGCGGCTCCGCCGTCTGCACCGTCAGCGGCGCAGCCCACGCCGCCGGGGAATCTTCCGGCAAATCCGCCGCCGGATGTTGTCCAGAACGCGGAAAAGCATCGCGCGGTTTCCATCGGGAAAATCCTCATCGAGAACGGCACCGTCGAAATGATCAGCAAGTCGCACGCCCCTTTCGCGACAGTCACCGGGCTGAACGTGACCATGCGCGACGTGACCGAAACGGCCTTCACCGGCAGCGTCGAAATCACTCGTGCGATCCTGCACGGAGTGATCGCGCTCGATCACCTGAAGGGTGCCACCACACGCGACGGGCAGACATTTTCCCTCCGCAATCTCAGCGCCGAGACCGGCGGCGGCGGCATCACCGGCGAAGGCACCTACACCATCGGCGCGACCGCCGGCGCCGCGATGAAGATCAGTGCGGTGAACCTCGCCCGCGCCACGCTGGACGGCGGCATGACGGGGCAGAAAATCTCAGGCACCGTGAGCGGCGACGCGCAGTTCGCCGGACTCGGCGCGGACAAAAATGCAGTCACTGGCCGCGGCACGCTCGCGCTCAAGTCCGGCGATTGCTCGCAATTTGAGTTGCTGCGGCAAATCGGCGACATCGTGCGTGTCGCCGCGCTCGCCAATTTCCAAATCGCGGACGCCACGGCGAATTTCCAAGTCGCGAACGGGCAGATCACGCTCTCGCCGATGGGCGTCTCCACGCCGCCGATTGGCATCGTGATGAGCGGTCCAGTGACATTTGGCGGCGTGGTGAATCTCTCCGCGCAACTCTACGTCCCAGCGAGTCTCGTCGCGAGCCAGCCGATGCTCGCCGGGCAGTTTTCTCCGCCTGATGCAAATAACCTCCAGTGCGTCTCATTCAAAATCACAGGCGACATGAAGAAGCCCAGGCAGAATCTCGCCGAGGTGCTCACCGGGACGAAGGATCACAGGCAGCAGAACATCATCGCCGCCGGCTCCGTGCTCTCGACGCTGCTGCAAAAGAACAATCCCAAACTCCTGAAGAAACTGCAGCCCGCGCTGCAAATGGTGCGACCCGCGCAAGCGCCGCAGCCCGCTCCGGCGCAGCCATGAGGGTCGTCGGCGGCATCGCGGGTGGCATCCAGCTTCACGTCCCGAAGACAGACCTGCGGCCCACGATGGACGTGGTGAAAAATGCGATCTTCAGCAGCCTCGCGGAGTTCGTTCCCGGCACGCGCGTGCTCGATCTTTTCGCAGGCACCGGCGGGCTTGGCATCGAGGCGCTCAGCCGCGGTGCGACCTCGTGCGTCTTCGTCGAAAGTGATCGCCGCGCGTGCGACAGCATCCGGCGCAATCTTGAAAAGACAAAGCTCACCGGCGGCCAGATCGTCTGCGCGGATGCGCTGCGATGGGTCGGGCGGAACGCGCAGCCTGCGGCATTTGATCTCATCCTCGCCGACCCGCCCTACGCGGGTGGCAAAACTGAATGCGATTTTGCGAGGGAACTGATCGTGCTGCCTGAACTCATTCGCGCGCTCGCGCCGGACGGGATTTTCGTCCTCGAACACCGCCCCGAGGAGCCGCTGCCGCTTGGCGCGGAATGGGAATGCACGCGCGACAAACGCTACGGCGCGACCGCGGTCGCATTCCTTCGGGCGGCGCACACTTCACCATCGAACGATTGAAAACCGAGACCATGCAGGATCAGCACACCGAATTTCTCGCAGCCGCGCAACGCGCGCTCTGGCAGCCTGGCGATCACGTCCGCCGGGCGCAGATGTCCGATATTTTCGAGCGCCCCGCGCCGCTGGAAATTGACTTCGGCTGCGGCGACGGCTCGTTCCTGCTCGCGATGGCCACGCGGTTTCCTGAGCGGAATTTCCTCGGCACCGAGCGCATGCTCGGTCGTGTGGAAAAGGTCAGCCGCGCCATCGCGCGCAATCATCTCACGAACTGCCGCGTCATACGCCTTGAGAGTAACTATGTCGCCAAATGGCTGCTGCCCATTGGTTGCGCGGAAATAGTCCATGTCGGATTCCCTGATCCGTGGCCGAAACGGCACCATCATTCGCGCCGGCTGTTTCAGGATGACTTCATGGAGTCTCTTCATCAGGTGCTGGCACCCGGCGCGGAGGTCCGGATCAAGACCGACGACCAGCCGTATTTTCTCTGGATCGAAAAAATGATCGCGCGGGCGAAAGGTTTCGAGCGCATCGAGTGGCCCGACGAGGCGGATTACCCGACGACCGATTTCGAGCGGCATTTCGTGGATCAGGGGCTGCCGATTTATCGCGCACGGCTGCGCAAGACATGACCCCCTAGAAAAGTCCGCAGCGTCAGTCCGTCGTCCTCGCGCAATTCGATCCTCACCGCGCCAGAGCGATCCTGCTGAAACGGTTTCGCTCCGAGCGCGCGCACATTGTCCTCCCATTCCGCGAGACGAGCTGGCGGCGTTCCAAACGGCGGGCGCGAGCACACAGCGGCGACCGGCTGCACGCGCGAGAGGAAGTCCGGCGTCCCGGAAATGTCGCGCGAGTGCCAGCCGGTCACGATGACATCGGCACGCAGGTCTGTTTCGTTTTCCAGGAGCCAGCGCTCGGTCGGGAATCCCGCGTCCGACATCAGCAGCACACGCAACCCGGCGGCCTCGATGCGGCAGACGAGAGCCTTGTCGTCGGCCTGCGTGCGGACGATGCCCGGTGGCGGGAAGAGCACCTTGAGCGTCGCGTCTTTCCCCAGCAAAATTTCATCGCCACGCTGAAGATAGCGCCGGCCGAATTTGGCGGCAGCCAGATGCGCGTGGACGTCCCTGCGCGATGGCGAGCGGTCACTGTAGATCGTATCTGCGAC
The DNA here is from genome assembly GCA_039922035.1 of Chthoniobacteraceae bacterium. GTDB lineage: Bacteria > Verrucomicrobiota > Verrucomicrobiia > Chthoniobacterales > Chthoniobacteraceae > SXWH01. Next base: position 11,762 of record JBDSAR010000712.1, on the reverse strand, counting down.
CGAACGGGGATGAAAATCCGCGAACACGGATGTCGCCGCTCCGAGGTGTGCGGTGTCACCGTGTGTGAGGAAGATTCCGTCGAGACGGTTCACGCCGCGCGAGCGGAGATACGGCAGCAGGGTGTTGTCGTAGGCGTGTGCGCCGCCGCAATCCACGAGCCAGTCACCGTCGCCGGATCGAATGTGAATCGCCGCGCCGTCGCCGACTTCGAGCGAAGTGATCTCGCACGCCGGCTTGCGCGCAAATTGCGGCACTTCGACGTAGATGTAGCCGCCGGGTGCCTTTGAAAAAAGGGCGAGGCTCGCGAGCAGCGCCTTCGCGGTCACCCAGTTTGCCTGGTTCACGAGCATGACGAGTTTTGCTGAAAATGTGGCGCACAGCAGGCTCATGAGCCCCAGCGCCAGCACGAAGAACGCAAGCGGCACCGCGACGGCATTCGCGACGATGGCGACGGGCGAGATGAGGTGAAAATAGCCGGCCATGAAAACAAACGAGCCGATCCAGGCGGAGAGTGTGACTCCTGCCGCGCCCGTGATTTGTTTCCAGAGCCACACGCGCCCGTGCTCGCCGCGCGTCCACAGTTCGGGCGGGATGAAATCGTCCGGTTCCGCGAGCGGCTCCAGCCGTCGTGCGATCGGACCCGAGAGCGCCATGATGAAAACGACGAGCGCGAACGAGAGCTGGAAGCCGGGGGTGAAAAGTTCGTTCGTGTCCCACGCGAGGATCACGACGGCGGCTGCGGCGAGGCTGTTCATCGGGATCGCGGGCCGCTCAATCAGCCGCCCGAGGAGAATGAATGCCGCCATGACGGTCGCTCGCACGCAACTCGAACTCAGGCCCGTGACCAGCGCGTACGTGCAGAGCAGGGGAATGATGATCACGACGGCGACACGGCGCGAGAAGCGCAGCGGCTTCAGCAGATACCAGGCGATGCCGGCGAGCATCGCGACATTCAGCCCGCTCACGGCGAAGAGGTGCAGCGTGCCGGTCTTTTGAAACAGCCCCTTCATCTCAGGCGGCGTGTCGCCGCGCATGCCGAGCACCATGCTCTCGATGAGCGTCGTGATGTCCGGCTCATCGGCGAGGCCGAGTTCCAGTTTTTTCCGGATCCATTCGCGCGAGGAGATGGCGAAGGACATCGCGGGCGAACCGTGCCCGTGATCGGTGATCGTGCAGTCGCTCGCCGCACGTGCTGAGATCTCGAAATGGATGCCCTGCCGCCGCAGCCAGTCCGACACGTCGAACTGCCCGGGATTCGTCATCTCTTGCAGCGTGTGTGCGGAGCCTTCAATGCGGATCACGTCGCCATACTCAGGAGCGTTGCCGACCCATCGCGCGAGGCAGAGACCGTCGAAGGGTACCGGCTCCTCGCTCATTCGGAGCGATGCGATCTTCAGCCAGAAGGCCGCCCGCTTTTCCCCGCGTGATCCGAGGTGGCTCGTCGGCTCGGACCACACGATCCCGGTCACGGAAGCCGCGCGCGCGCCATCGTGCAAAAGCCCCGCGACTGCGCCGCCAGCCGAGTGATAATGCCGCACTTCATGCATTGCGAAAAATGCCGCCGCGCAGAATGCGAGGCACATCCACCAGCGCCGGACGATGAGGGCCGCCACGGCGAGCACCGCCGCTGTGCCGAGTGCGACAGGCAGGCCGGGCGGCCACCATTCCGCCGACAAAATCCCGACGATCGAGGCGATACCGATGCCGAGAAATGGCTGCCTTGGGCGGAGGGGGAACATCTGCGTCGAACCGTTCGCCGATGCGAGCAGGACGCGCCGGGTGGGGCAAGGCTGTTTGCAGCGGGCTGCGCCCTGTTTTGTGAAGCATGGATATTTTTGGGAACGCTGTTTATACTCCGCCGCATGCAGCCACTCAAAGACGAGCATTTCGTGAGCTGGGAGCAATCGCCGGAGCAGATGGATGCGCTCTGGGCGGAGGGCTGGCGTCATTTTGGTGCGATCTTTTACCGCTACCGCCAGTGCCTCACTTCAGCCGGGCTGCGGAATGTGCAGCCACTGCGCGTGGATGCTGAGCGTTTCGTGCCGACGGCGAGCCAGCGGCGTGTCCTGCGGAAAAATGGCGACCTCGACATCCGCGTGCGCACGGCAGAACTGCTGGAAGATCGGCTGCGGCTTTTCGATCTTCACAAGCAGCGCTTCGCCGAAAATGTACCGAATTCGCTCGAGGATTTTCTCGGTCCCGCGCCGCACGCCGGGCCGTGCCAGACGCTGGAACTCGGCGCGTTCCTGGGTGACCGCCTGCTCGCCGCGAGCTACGTCGATGTCGGCGCGACGGGTGTGTCGAGCATCTACGCCTTTTTCGATCCGGAGGAATCGCGCCGCTCGCTCGGCACGGCCACGATGATCTGGGAGATTCTCCTCGCAAGGAGGACGGGCCGCCACTGGCATTATCCGGGCTACGCTTACATCGAGCCTTCCGGCTACGATTACAAAAAGAACTTCGGTCCGATGCAGTGCTACGACTGGAATTCGTGGCAACCTCTTCCCGAGACCGCGAAATAGGATGCGCGTCGTGCACTGAAATGCGGTGCGGCACCTGATGGCGCAATGCCGCACCCTTGACTCGCGCACGCTGCTCCGCTGGCATCGCGCCGCATGAAACTCCTCCGCTCCCTCGCACTTTCCTTCGCGCTCGCATTCACCGCCGCGGCATCCGCTGCCGAACAGTGGATCACCTACGAGGGCAAGGACGGTCCTGGGAAAGGCAAGCGCATCGTCCTGCTCGCCGGCGACGAGGAATACCGCTCGGAGGAGGCGCTGCCCATGCTCGGCAAGCTCCTCAGCCAGCGTCACGGATTCACCTGCACCGTACTTTTCGCGATCAGCAAGGAGACCGGCGAGATCGATCCGAACACGTCCGACAATCTCCCTGGCGCGGAGGCACTCGATCACGCCGACCTCGTCATCACGTCGCTCCGTTTCCGCCGCTGGCCTGATGCACAGTTCAGGCATTTCGCCGATTACGTGAAGGCCGGCAAGCCCGTCATCGGCCTGCGCACGAGCACGCATGCATTCTCGGGACTCAAGGGCGAATACGCGCCGTTCAATTCCTTCGGGAAAAAGGTCTTTGGCGAGGGATGGGTGAGCCACTGGGGCAGCCACAAGAAGGAGGCCACGCGAGGCATGATCGAGAGTGGTGCAAAGGACGACGCCCTCCTGCGCGGCGTGAGCGATCTTTTCGGCGACACGGACGTGTACGAGGCCTACCCGCCCGCCGATGCGAAAATCCTCGTGCGCGGCATCGTCCTCAAGGGCATGAAGCCGAAAGACGAGCCGGCCGACTACACGAAGAAGCGCGCCACCGACAAGCAGGAGCAGGGGGTCAATGATCCAGCCATGGCCGTAGTGTGGACGCGGGTGAATGATGATGACTTTGGAAAAGGCAACAAGGTCCTCTGCACCACGCTGGGCTCTGCGACCGATCTTCAGAACGAAGGCCTCCGCCGCCTCATCGTGAACGCCGCGTATTCATTCACCGGCCTCGAAGTCCCCGCGAAGGCGAACGTCGAATACGTGGACCCTTACGCTCCGCTATTCTACGGCTTCAACGGCTACCGCAAGGGCCTCAAAGTTTCTCACCAGGTGCTCGGCAAGCCGCTCCCCGAGCTTCCGCTCGCGAGCGAGAAAAAGTAGGGGCAGCTTTCCGCAGCCGCCGGAGGCAGACGCCAGGTCGGCGTCACTCCTCGCCCTGCCACGCCGTCCGAATGCGCCGCTGCGTGATTCCGACCGCGCCTCCCACAGGCGGGACTTCGCGCCAGCCGGATGAGTCGAAAAAGAAACGCCGGCTCGTGATTTTCACGAACATGGACTCGATCGGGTGCATCGCCGCCGCAGGGATTTTCACCTCGGTGAATCCGTTCTTCACGCGCACTGTGCAGCGGCGCAGGAGCGCGCCGGAGGTTTCGTCCTGCATCTCCGTCGCTCGGCTGTGAGCGGGGAGTAAGAGTGACCAGCGGATCATTCCGAGAGGGATGCTCTGCGCAGCGACGAAGAGCCTGCGTCGAGGCAGCGGTGTGCGGCCGGTGCGGATGAGCAGACGCAGCGCGCCGTCCATGAATTCCGCCTCGCGCACCGGGTGATGCTCCGAAGCAAAGCCGGGAGCAGGCAGCAGGTCGTAAGGTTCCTCGGTTCTCGCGTACGCCGTGAACCGGCGGCGGCTCAGCGCCATCTGCGTCTCATGGCACAGGATCGCGTGGCGCTTGTCGCGCATCTCCGCGTCGGAAAGCCGCAGCAAAAGCGAAGGCCACGGCGCGGAGTTCCCGCGGCGGTGGACCACGTATGTGAAAATGCTGCATCCATCCATCGCTCCGGTGAATGCGAACCGCACAAGCACATGCATCGCGCTGTGATCGGGATGCGCATCATCCGCCGAGGGAAGCACGACGATGGTCGGGCGCAGCGCCGCGAATTCCGCGCGGAGCGTGGCGATCGCCTGCTCGCCGCCGTGCAGGAGCAGCCGGGTGACGCCCTGGTCCGGGAGATTCAGGAAAAGCGCGGGCCTGTCGCTTCCGAGCAGGAAGCGCAAGGCCGCGCGCGCCTCGTCCCGCCGCCGCGCCGCCCATCGCAGCCGCGCCGAAGTGGAGATGAACACACGCTTCTCGATGGCGCGCTGGGGCCAGGGGTTGTTATCGCCGCTCGTGCAAAAAATCACGCGCACCTCCGCCCCGGCCTGCCTCGCCCGCTGGAGCAGCCCGCCTGTGCCGATGGATTCATCGTCCGGATGCGGAGCGACGACCAGGATGCGGTCCTTCGAGGAAATGGAAAGAGGCATGAATTGTGGTGGATGTTAGCTGTCAGGAACGAAATGGCAATGCACAAGGCACCGCTGTCTGCGATCGATGTGGCCGGTGCGCGGATGAACAAATCATCGTACGGACCAGCTATTCGTCAGTTCGCTTGCGGTAGGGAACGTGGGAATCCAACGGCGTAAAATGAAGGCCGCGCGATGCGTGCAGGGATTGTCCGGGTTGAACGACCAGTTCCAGGATGCCTCTCGCCCCGGCGCGTTCTCCGCCTGCGAAGCGCTCCACCTCCAGGACGACTTCGGTCCTCGGGTATTCATCAGCTTCCGGGAGACACCGGAGCCGCTTCTCAAGCGCCTTTGCCGCCGGTTCCCCGTTCGATGCCGCCGCACTGGCAAGATGGCGCTTGTACTCCTCAAACTGAAAAGTGTGGGACTGGAACGATAGGATGAGGTCCGCCATGGGCAGCAGGCCGTATTGTTTCTCCGGCTGGTCGGCACCCGCGACCGCAATAAAGATGCTGGTTGCACCTTCGCCCGAAAGAAACTCAATGATGCCGGGGATGAATATCTGCTGTTCCGCGCATAGAGGAAAGCGCGCCTCGAGTTGGTCGAGGCTGTTAAATAGGACCGTGAGTGTATGACGGAGGTGCTTGATTCGATGAACGCTGAGAAATACGCGGTGAAAGAATTCCTCGGGAGTGATATACCCCGGGTGAAAATAAAGCACCTCAAGCTGCCCGTTTTTTTCATAAGATTCGAGGGGCTTCGCTCCTTTGATTTCACTAAGGATCTTCCCCATTGTGCGGCGTGTCATTGCCCCGTCGTCGCGGAGGGAGATGACCAGGCCGGCTTCACCCTTGCTTACGATGCGATGAAGGAGGTGGGAATAACCCAAGTGACTTTTATGTCCGCCGCGCTGTCCGATGAAGGCGGTACAGCGTCCCTTTGGGAAGCCGCCTGTGTCGCGCGGCCCAGGGCCCAGCAAGTCGTTCAGATGGGGGAGTGGCGTCTCATCAAAATTCGACGCACTTGGGCGTCCCCGATGTTTGTAGGCCGACAGATACGAATGGATGGAGGGATAGATGAAGATGCCGCCTTCACTGCGATACGGATGGGCACGCCGGAGCTTCAGTCTGCGATCCGGATCGGTTTCTGCGGGTGGGTTGAAAGCCGGGTAAACCTTTACCTGATGACGCCCCCAAGTGTGGCTTTGGTAGCGGGCTTTGACGACTTGGATGGTGCGCACATAGTAGTCCTTAACAAATACGTCATCGAGGCGGACGACGATGTCGCTCACATACTCCCACACCTTATGCGAGTCACCTTTGCCACCCGAATCGAGCACGAATATAACGAGCTTTGTCCGTGATGGGACGGCTGCCAGAAATGACTGGAAATACTCCGCCTGATCTTCTGATGACAGGATATTGAGGCTGTCAACGACGAGGACGTCAGGATTCAGGTTCGCGGCCGGTGCCTGATGAAAAAACTTCTGCAGAGTCTTTTTGATGAAATCCGAAGCGTGGATTTTGCTCCACTCGCCAAGCGTTTCCAAAGCGCCGTGGACAAAAGTTTTCAGCATCTCGTTTTGCATCTTTTGCTGCTCCAACGACCCCCGGCCACGCACGCAAACGATGCTGTTCTGGACGTTGGATTTCACCGCCGTCGGCTTCGCTGCGACAGCACCTTTGGAAAACTCCACGATTCGCGCTTCGGCTTCGGGCCCCCAAAGATTCACCGCATTGTTGATGACCGGCACCGCCTCGGCATCCGTGGACAGGAAAAGCGAAAACAGTCCACGGGTGGTTTCATCGTCCTGAAGAACCATTCGGTAGCACATCTCCAGAGCGAGCGTGGATTTTCCACTGCCAGGAGGTCCGGCAATTAGCAGGATCAGCGGTTTTCCACCTTCCGGGATCCTCAGCCCACCATCGAAGAGTCGGTCCAGCCAGGCCACGTGAGAAGGCTTCGCCTCATGATCCTTGGGAATGATCGCTTGTTCGAAGAGGGGAGTCTCCCCCGGAGAACACCAATACGCTTGCGAGACATTTGTGCGCAAAATCTTTGACATGGGGGAACCTCCTAAAAGCAGGGGAAGGATGCATTGTGCACTTCTCGCCGCAAGACTGGAATTGCAGTGCGACCCATCGTTCGTGCGTGTGGTGGGTGTTCCTGCCGAATCCAAGACGGGCCTGTACGATGGAGAACGGGAACACTCCCACTCCAGCGACTTTTTCTTCCCATCGCATCGCCGTCCGCTAGCCTCCGCGCCCTCATGTCGCAGGAATACAAAGTGAAACTCGAAGTCTTCGAGGGGCCGTTGGATTTGCTCCTCTATCTCATCAAGCGCGATGAGATCGACATCCACGACATCCCGATCGGGCACATCACGAAGCAGTATCTCGATTTCATGGAGATGTTCAAGATGCTCGACCTCGACGTGGCGGGCGAATTCGTGGTGATGGCGGCGAACCTGATCTACATCAAGAGCCGCTCGCTGCTGCCCGTGAGCGTGCAGCCGCCGGAGGAGGATGCGGAGGAAGAAGATCCGCGCTGGGAACTTGTGCGGCAGCTTCTCGAATACAAAAAATTCAAGGAAGCCGCCGGGCATCTGCATGATCGTGAAGTGGCGCGCGAAGGCGTGTTCCCGCGCATCGTGGCGGCTGAGGAAGTGGCGGAGCGTCCCCTCGGCGAAGTGTCGGTGTTCGACCTCATCAATGCCTTCAACAAAATCCTCAAGCGCATCGAGGGCAAGAAAGAGGACCTGCGCGAAATCTTCGAGGAGAACTTCACCGTCTCCGACAAGATCGATCTGATTTTGAAAATCGTGGTGCCCGGCGTGGCACTGAAGTTCACCGAGCTGTTCGCCGGTGCCGCATCGCGCGGCGAGGTCGTGATCACTTTCCTCGCACTGCTCGAACTCATCCGGCTGAAGCAGCTTCGCTGCGTGCAGTCCGAGGCTTTTGGTGAAATTGAACTCACCCGCGTCTAACCTGTCCCAACTGCGATGACGCCGACAATCAAACATGCCGTGGAGGCCCTCGTGTTCGCCTCGCCGAAGCCGATCTCGTTGGAGGAAATCGCGAAGGCCATCCGCGGTGCGGCCGTGGAAACCGAGATTCTGACGTTGCAGCCGCTGAGCGAAACGAAGGAGGCCGACGTGGCCGCCGCGCTGGAAGAACTGAAGGCGGAATACGCGCAGCAGGAGCGTGCCTTCCAGATCATCGAGCAGATCAATGGCTGGTCCATGACGACGGTGAAGGACGCCGCGGATTTTGTGCGGCAGCTTTACCCCGAGGCCAAGCCGACGCGCCTCAGCGGTCCCGCGCTGGAGACGCTCGCGATCATCGCGTACCGCCAGCCCGTCACGCGCGCCGACATGGAGGCAGTGCGCGGTGTCGCCGTGGATGGTGTCATGCAGGTCCTGCTGGATCGCAGCCTCGTGAAAATCATCGGCCGCGCCGAGGTGCCGGGCCGCCCGCTGCTTTACGCGACAACTGAATATTTTCTCCAGCACTTCGGCCTGAAGAATGTGGACGAGCTCCCGAACGCCGACGAACTGCGCCGCGTGAAGCTGCCGCAGGCGGAGATTCCCGCGGAGGAAAAGCCTGCCGCGAACGCCGAGGAAAAATCCGCGGAGCCCGCGGATGCAGCGTTGCATTCGGAAACTGCCGCACACGAGCCGCCAGCCGCGGCGGAAGAATCGCACGACGGAAACGCCGAGTCCGGGAACGAAGAGGCCGCGCCTGTTGAGTTGCAGGCCGAGACCGCCGAGGTGCAGCCTGACGACGCTCCGCCGCATCCCGAAAACTGACCGCACATGGATCTTCCCGAAATCCGCAGAAAGATTGACGCCGTGGATGAGCAGATCATCCGTCTGCTGAATGAACGTGCGAATCTCGTGCATGAAGTTGGCGTGATCAAGAAGGCGCAGGGCCAGCCCATTTATGCGCCGGAGCGCGAGGAGCAGGTACTGCGTGCGCTCGCCGCGAAGGCGCGCGAACTGAACAGCCGCCTCCCGGAAAAAAGCATTCGCGCGATTTACCGGGAAATCATGTCCGCGGCGCTCGCGCTGGAAAAGGATCTCACGATCGCCTACTTCGGCCCGACCTCGACGAACACGCATCAGGCGGCGCGCGGACGTTTCGGATCGAGCGTGGACTACGTGCCGCAGGTCACGATTGCGGATGTCTTCGACGCCGTTGCGCGTGGTCGTGCAGACTACGGCGTGGTGCCGATCGAGAACAGCACCGAGGGCGCGGTGAACCACACGCTCGACGTTTTCATGGACAGCGAACTGCGCATCTGCGCGCAGATCCTGATGAAGATCGAGAATCACCTCGCGTCGAATTGCGCGAAGGAAAAAATCACGAAGCTCTACTCGCACCCGCAGGTCTTTGGCCAGTGCCGCCAGTGGCTCCAGCGCACGATGCCGAATGTCGAACTGATCGAGGTCGGCAGCACGCCGCGCGCAGCGGAACTCGCGTCGCAGCAGCCGGACGCCGGTGCGCTCGTGGGCCGCATGGCCGCCGAGGCGCACAGCCTGCCCATCCTCGAGCTGAGCGTGCAGGATAATCCGAACAACACGACGCGTTTCCTGGTCATCGGCCCGGTCGCGCCGCCGCCGACGGGCGAGGATCGCACGTCGCTGATGTTCTGCATCCGCGACGAACCTGGCGCGCTGTTCCGCGCGCTGGAGCCGTTCAACCGGCTGCACATCTCGATGAGCAAAATCGAGAGCCGTCCGAGCAAGCGCAAGGCGTGGGAGTATTTCTTCTTCGTGGATGCCGAAGGCCATGCCGAGCAGCCACCGATGAAGGAGGCCATCGCCGAACTCAGCAAGCACTGCACGCTGGTGAAAATCCTCGGCACGTATCCGAAGACCGCCGGGTAATCGCAGGCGCGAGCGGAAGCTCGCGCACGGAGAGCGGCGACAGGAGTGTCGCCGCTCCTTGCGCGTTTTGTCTTTGCCAAACGTGCGTTTGCTCAGGTGTTCTCTGCGCATGAGCAAATCCCTCTTTGATCTTACGAATGAAGTTGCCGTCGTCATCGGCGCGACCGGTGTCCTCGGCGGTGCGCTGGCCGATGGCCTCGCGATGGCGGGTGCAAAAGTCGCGGTGCTCGGCCGCAATGCGGAGCGCGGTCAGGCGCGTGTGAAGGCGATTCGTGCGGCAGGCGGCACGGCGGAATTTTTTGCGGCGGATGCGATGGACAAGGCGAGCCTGCACGACGCGCACGAGGCGGTGGCGGAAGTGCTCGGCGCACCGGCGATCCTCGTGAATGCCGCGGGTGGAAATGATCCGAAGGTGACGGTGACGCCCGAGCGGCCCATCGAGGCGATTACGGTCGCGGACTGGCACGCGAACTTTGACATGAATGTCGTCGGCGGCGTGCTGCTGCCGAGTCAGGAGTTTGGGCCTGCGATGTGTGAGCGCGGGCGCGGGAGCATCATCAATATCGCGAGCGCGAGCGCGCGCATTCCGCTGTCACGCGTGGTCGCGTATTCGGCGAGCAAGGCGGCGGTGCTGAGCCTCACGATGTTCCTTGCGCGCGAGTGGGCGACGAAAGGTGTGCGCGTGAATTCAATCACGCCGGGATTTTTTCCGGCGGAGCAAAACAGGAAGCTGCTATTCAACGAGGATGGCTCGCCGACGCCACGCACGCAGGCGATCTGGGGCCACACGCCGATGAAGCGCTTCGGCGAAAGTCACGAGTTGATCGGCGCGGCGGTGTTTCTCGCGGCGCACGGTGCTTCGAGCTTCGTCACCGGCACGGATCTCGTCGTGGACGGCGGCTTTCTCGCGCAGACGATCTAGCGGAGCGCCGTCCGTCCCGGCGGCCACGGGCGCAACGGCGCAGCCGCATTTCTTCACGACTCGTGGAGGCTGGGAAAACGTGCGGGAAAAAATTTGCGCTGCGCGTCTCGAGGTGGCCGCCGGGACGGGCGGCGCTCCAACGGGCGGCGCTTCATTCTCCGTCAGTGGTGCAACGCCCGCCACACGGCGTGGACGCCGAGCGTGATGCACAGGCCGGTGATGCCGATGATTGTCTCGGTGATCGTCCAGGTGCGCAGCGTCTGGTTCACCGTGAGGCCGAGGCAATCTTTCACAATCCAGAATCCCCCGTCGTTCAGGTGCGAGAGGAAGAGTGATCCGCAGCCGATGGCGATGATGAGCAGTTCGATATTGGTGCCGGGATAATTGTGCATCAGCGGCGCGAGGATGCCTGCGGCGGTGATGATGCTCACGGTCGCGCTGCCCGTGCTCACGCGGATGAACGCGGCGATGAGCCAGCCGAACAGCAGGATGGGCAGCCCGAGCCACGCGGCGAAATTTCCCATCGCCGCCGCGACGCCCGAGTAGCGCAGCACTGCCGCGAAGCCGCCGCCGGCACCGACGACGAGCAGCGTCATACCGACGGCGGCGATGCTTTGCTCGGTGAATTTCAACACCTGCGCCGCAGTGTAGCCGCAGCGCGTGCCGAGCGACCACGCCGCGAAGAGCACAGACACGAGCAGCGCCACAGTCGAGTGACCGACGAATTTTGCCGCCATGCCAATCGTGCTGTCGTCCGGAAGCGTGAGCCGCGCGAGCGTGTCGAGCAGCATGAGGAAGATCGGCAGCATGATGGAGAAAAGCGTGAGGCCGAATGGCGGCAGACGGAAACCGGGGATGCTGTCGCGGTTTCCGGTCGCGGGCATCGGTGGCGGCTCGACGTTCACGAGTCGCACGGCGCGGCGCGCGAAGATCGGCCCGGCGATGAACGCGGTGGGCAGGCCGATGAGGAAGCCCCACATCAGCACCATGCCCATGTTTGGTTTCAGTTCCTTGAATGCGGCCAGCGCGGCGACGGGGCCGGGGTGCGGTGGCATGAGGCCGTGCATCACGCTGAGGCCGGAGATGAGGGGGATGGCGAGCATGAGGAAGGGCTGCTTCGACTCGTGCGTGAGCGTGATGAGCACGGGCAGCAGCAGCACAAGGCCCACGGCCATCCAAGT
>JBDSAR010000711.1:0-4429 GCA_039922035.1 Chthoniobacteraceae bacterium | reverse complement strand
CGCGCGCTCGTCGTGGACGACATCCGGGAAAACCGCGACGTGCTCTCGACCATGCTCGCGGCGATCGGATGCGAGGTTGTCCTCGCAGAAAATGGCCGGCAGGCGCTTGAAGCCGTGGCCGTTTCACGTCCGGGAATCATCTTCATGGACATGCGGATGCCGGAGCTCGATGGCCTCGAAGCGACGCGCCGCATCGTGAGCGATTATGGCCGATTCGGCGTGAAAGTCGTCGCGACCTCGGCTTCCGCGCTGGAGCACCAGTGCGAAACGTATCTGCACGCAGGCTGCGATGACGTTGTGGCGAAGCCCTTCCGCTCCGAGCGCATCTACGAATCGCTGCGCGATCTGCTCGGCGTGGAGTTCGAGTATTCGTCCGCGCCGACCGACGAGGAGCCTGCCGCGCTGCTCGATCTCGGCAGCATCGCATTGCCCGAGGATTTGGTGCTGCGGCTGGCGATGGCCGCGGAGCTGCACAGCGCCACGGTGATGAAAAACTGCCTGCTGGAAGTCGAGCGAACCGGTGCGGCCGGGAAGCGGCTCGCCGAGCACCTGCGCGGATTCATGGCGAGCTACGACATGGAGACGATCCAGAAAATTGTCGCGCAGATCCCGATCACTGAAAACCCAGCGCAAACTTTTCACTCATGAACCGCGAAAAAATCCTCATCGTTGATGACACGCCGGCGAACATCGATCTGCTCACCAAGGCGCTGGAGCCGCGCGGTCACGAAATCCTCGCTGCATCGGGCGGCGAGGCCGGATTGAAAATCGCTTTGAAGGCGAAGCCCGATCTGATCCTGCTCGATGTCGTGATGCCCGGACGCAACGGCTTCGAGATTTGCCGCGAACTGAAAGCGGAGGACGCGACGCGCGACATTCCCGTGATTTTCATCACCGCGAAACACGAGACCGCGAACGTGCTGAACGGCTTCCGCGTCGGCGGTGTGGATTACATTTTGAAACCGTTCCAAGCCGAGGAGGTCGTGAGCCGCGTCGAGACGCATTTGAGAATCAGCCGCCTCACGCGCCAGTTGCAGGAGAAAAACGCGGAACTCGAATCCGAGATGCGCAAGCGCCACAGCGCCGAGGACGCCCGCGAGCGCGCCGATGCGCGGCTGTCCACACTCTCTGCGCGCGAAGAGCAGCGCTGGGGGCTGGCGGGATTCATCGGGCAGAGCCGGATGATGCGGAAGATTCTCGGCGACATCGAGCGGCTGCATCAGTTCGCGAACACGAGTGTGCTCATCCTCGGCGAGAGCGGCACGGGCAAGGAACTCGTCGCGCGCGCCATCCACCACGGCAGTCCGCGCGTGGCGGGGCCATTCATCCCGGTGAACTGTGTCGCCATCCCCGGCGAGCTTGCCGAGTCCATGTTCTTCGGCCACCTGCGCGGCGCATTCACCGGCGCGACGGCGGACCGCAAGGGCTGGTTCGAGCTTGCCGATGGCGGCACGCTTTTCCTCGATGAAATCGGCGACATGCCCGCCGCGCTCCAGGCGAAGCTGCTGCGCGTGCTCGAAGACGGCGAGATCACGCCCGTCGGCGCTCAACAACCAAAGCGAGTGGACGTGCGCGTCATTTCCGCAACGAATGCGGAGCTCTCCTCAAAGATCGCCGTCGGCGCATTCCGGCAGGATTTGTATTTCCGGCTCGCGCGCTACGTCGTCGAGACGCCGCCGCTGCGCGACCGCCCCGAGGACATCCCGCTGCTCGCCGCGCACTTCCTGCAAATGTTCGCGGGCGAAATGGGCCTCACACCGGCGGCGCTTTCGCCCGAGGCGCTTGCGCTGCTGACTGCGCATCCCTTTCCAGGAAATGTGCGGGAACTGAAAAACATGATCGAACGCGCACTCATCGCCAGCGGTGGCAAGGCGATCCGGCGCGAACACATCCAGCTTCCAAGTGCCGCCTCGGCGGTTACGATCACCACGACAGCGCTGGCAAGGAACCCTGCAGAGGCTCTCCCGCTGAATCTCGACGATGCCGAGCAGGCGCTCATCCAGCGAGCGCTCGAACAGACTGGCGGCAATATCGCCGAAGCGGCGCGACTGCTCGGTGTGAATCGAAGCCGCATCTATCGTCGATTCCCGCAGGCCGCATCGTAGGTGCAATGCAAACGCCGTGAGCCGCGCGTGCGGCGACCGTATTCTGCTCCACCCGTTGCGTGCTGCAACAGACGCAACAACACCGCGCGTTCCGCGCAATTCTTCAATCCGGCAGAGTCACCACCACGCCAGCGACTTACACTTTTCCGAAGCGGCTGGCACCGCAACAGCTAATGCGGCGCTGCGTGCTTAACACAACACGCAAACCAACCAACACACCACACCAACACACGATGAAATCCAAGCCATTCCACCGCCTGCGCACCGCCTTGTTCTCCGCCGCGGCCTGTGCGCCGCTCCTGCTTCCGGCCCATGCCGGTGAAACCAAGAAAACCGTCCCGGCCGCACCGCCCGACGAAACGCACGTGCATTTCCTTTTCGATGTCCAGATTTCCAGCGCCTACAATACGCCGCGCGGCATGATGGTGCGAGACAAGGGCGTGACGATTCAGCCGCTTTTCCTCATGTTCGTGGATTTATACAAGGGCGAGGGCTTCATCAATAACGTCAAGCTGGTTGGCGGTTGCTGGAATGACCTTGGGACGACGGGCATTTCCAAGACAGGGGCGGGAGGTTTTTACGCCAACCCTCAGACAAACTGGACAGAGATTGATCCGATCGTGGGACTTTCGATCGGCTTGGGAAAATATTTCACCCTCGACTCGACCTATATCGGGTTTGCAGAGCAAATTCTTAACATCGGGATGGTGCATAACTTAGAAACCAAGCTGAGTTTCAACGACAGTGAGTTCCTCGGCGCCTTTGCGCTGCATCCCTACTTCCTCTACTGGCAGGAATTGGAGAACAAGACCACCAATGCCGCTGTGCCTCAGAGAATCCTGGGGCCTTCAGCCCGGTCTGGAAAACACCCGCAGCCGGGTTCCAGTCATTATTTTGAGATCGGAATCGCTCCTTCCTACACATTTAAGAACGCAGGCAATCTGAAGGTCGAGGCACCAACCCGCGTGACGTTCCCGGACTCGAGGTTTTACGGGGAATACTATGGATCGAGTTCGGTGGTCGGCCTGGTCGAGACGGGGCTGAAGGCAACGCTGCCGCTGCCCAACTTTCCGAAGGGTTATGGTCATTGGTCAACCTATGCTGGCTTCAAGTATCAGTACTATGTGGACGATAACCTCAAGAATTTGCAGGCCTTCAACGCTCCCGGCCAGCGGACCAAGGATTCGTGGACATTCTACGGCGGCGTCTCGGTGTTTTTCTAAGATTGTAACCCGCCTTTCCACAATCCGTGAAAATACCTATTAGTATTCTTGCCTTCGGGGTCGCCGCGCTTTGTGCGGCGACCGCCGGCGCGGCGGATATCACGATGGGCTTTATCTATGTCGGCCCCAAGGACGACTTCGGCTATAATCAGGCGCACGCGCTTGGCAAAGCCGCAGTCGGCCAAATGGCCGGCGTGAAGTCAGTCGAGGAAGCCAGCGTGCCCGAGACCATCGCCGTCCAGGAGACGATGAAGAACATGGTCGTCCAGGATGGCGCGAGCGCGCTGTTCCCGACGTCGTTCGGTTACTTCGATCCCCACATTCTTAAAGTCGCGAAGGCTTTTCCGAAGGTGCAGTTTCTCCACTGCGGCGGGATGTACACCGAAGGCAAGCATCCCAAGAATGTCGGCAGCTACTTCGGGTACATAGATGAGGCACAGTACATCGCCGGCATCGTCGCCGGCGGCACGAGCAAGAGCGGCAAACTCGGCTTCATCGCCGCGAAGCCGATCCCGCAGGTGTTGCGCAACATCAACGCCTTCGCGCTCGGTGCGAAAACGATGAACCCGAAAGTCACGGTGCAGGTCATCTTCACCGGCGATTGGGCGATGCCGGTGAAGGAGGCCGAAGCCGCGAACAGTCTCGTGGACCAAGGCGTGGACGTGCTCACCTGCCATGTGGACAGCCCGAAGGTCATCGTGCAGACGGCGGAGAAGCGCGGCGTCTTTTCATCTGGCTATCACGCTAGCCAGGCGGAGATCGCGCCGAAAGGCTACCTCACTGGCGCTGAGTGGGACTGGAGCAACGTCTATGGCATGTATGCGAAGATGATTCAGGATGGAAAATCGCTCGCGGCGGGAACGATCCCGCACCTCGTGCGCGGCGGGCTGAAGGACGGCTTCGTCAAAGTCTCACCTTACGGCGCTCCGGTGAGCGATGCCACGAAGGCCGCGGCGGACGCGGCGAAGGCGAAATTCATGGATGGCTCGATGGTCATTTTCAAAGGCGAGATGAAGGACAACACCGGCAAGGTCGTTATTCCGGCAGGCACGGAAATGAAGCAGCAGGATCCGGAGCTGGAGAAGATGGGCTATCTCGTCG
>JBDSAR010000710.1:0-4977 GCA_039922035.1 Chthoniobacteraceae bacterium | reverse complement strand
TGATGATGTGGAGCTGCGTGTTGTGAATCGGCCTGCCGATCGGAATCCGATCAAAGTCATTGTCTGTCGGGCAGTCGAACCATGTAACATCCACGGTCGCCTCGGTCGGGCCGTAGAGGTTCGTCAGCTTTGCGCCGGACGTGCTGCCGAGCAGGTCGTTGAACTTCCGCACGTGCGCCGGCATGAGTGCCTCGCCGCTGGCGAAAACGTGTCGCAGCGACGCAAGGCCGGCAAAAATCGAGGCGTCGCGCCCGTCGAGGTATTCGAGGAAGACGTTCAGCATCGAGGGGACGAAATGCAGAATGCTCACGTGCTGCCGGCGGATCGTGTCGAGCAGGACCATCGGGATTTTTTCACCGCCGGGGCGGAGCATGCAGAGCTTCGCGCCGGTCATCGCCCACCAGAAAAGTTCCCACACGGACACGTCGAAATAGTACGGCGTCTTTTGGAGGATGATGTCATCCGCGGTGATCGGATAGGCGGACTGCATCCAGTGCAGGCGGTTCACCACTGAGCGGTGTTCGATCATCACGCCTTTGGGGCGGCCGGTGGAGCCGGAGGTGTAGATGACGTAGGCAAGATCATCGGGCCGCGCGAGTGCGGGGAGATTCTCCTCCGGCCCCTCGTAAATGTCCGGGTTTTCGAGGTTGATGATTTTCCCGTCGAACGAAACGAGGTCCGAGGTTTTTTGCTGAGTGAGCAAAATGCGGACACCGGCGTCCTGCAGAAGGTAGCGGATGCGATCGGGCGGATTGTCGGTCGCGATGGGGAGATACGCGCCGCCTGCTTTCAGGATGCCGAGCAGGCCGATCATCATGGAAAATGATCGCTCGACGAGCAGGCCGACGATGCTGCCGGGGCCGACGCCGGATGCTCTCAGGAGATGCGCGACCTGATTGGCCTTCGCGTTGAGCTGCGCGTAGGTGAGCGTCGCCGTGCCGAAGGTTTTGTCGTGCTCGCTGATCACTGCGGTGGCCGATCCATCACGGAGAACCTGCGCCTCGATCAGCTTGTGCAAGGTGACCTGATCCGGAAATGCGTGCCCGGTCCGATTGAACCGCGCGATGCGATCCTGATCAGTTTCTTCCGCGGCGATGTTCCGTGTTTCGTGCATGGGCTTGCGGGAAAATCGGATTCAGCTTGCTGCGCGCGGCGCGGCTTCGACGAATGAGCGACCGAGCAATTCCTCATGGATTTGTGTGCTGCCTTCGATGAGTTCGAGGATCTTCGCGTCGCGATAATAGCGGGCGACGGGCGCATCCTCGTGGCATCCCTCGGCACCCCAGATTTGCACCGCATCGGAGGCGGCGCGGACGGCAGCGCGGGAGGTGAAATATTTTGCCATGAGTGTCTTTGTGAATGCCTCGGGCAGGCGTTCGTCGGTCGCGCGGCATGCGGCGAGGCAGAGCAGCGCGGCGGCATGCATGTCGGTGCCCATGCGCGCGAGCATGGACCGGATCATGCCGAGATCGCCGATCGTTCCGTTGCCCACTTTACGCACGGCGGCGCGCGCCGTGGCTTCCTCGAAACAGCCGCGCAGCAGTCCGAGCGCGGACCACGCGGTGCTGATGCGCCCGTATTGCAGGCCGACCGGGACGATGTAGCTGAGCGCCACTCCGGGTTTGCCGAGCACGTCATTCGCGGAAATCGCGACATCGGTGAAAGTGATCCGCGCGAGGCCAGCGGCGCGGTAGCCGAGCATGCCGGTGATGGGTTCGATCTTCACACCGTCGGAATCCCGAGGGATGAGACATGCCAGCGGCAGAGAACCGGCGTACCCGATGATGAGAAGCAGGCCGGCAGTCTGCCCGTACGAAATCCAGGTTTTCTGTCCGTTCAGTCGGTAGGTGCCGTCCTCCGATTCTGTGAATTGGGTTTTGAGCGACTGCAGATCGCTGCCGCTGCCTGATTCCGTGAGTGCGAATGCCCCGATGATTTCGCCGCTGGCGAGCGGGGGCAGCCAGCGGGATTTCTGCTCCTCGCTGCCCCATTTCAGCAGCGACATGGACACCATTGCCTGCACCGTGAGCAGGTCGGTGAGCGCGGCGCTCGCGCGGCCAAATGCTTCGTTGAGCAGACCGAATGTCACCGTATCCCAGCCTTGCCCGCCGAATTTCTCCGGAAGCGTGCTGCCGAGGTAGCCTGCGTTCGCGATGAGCTTCACGGCGGCGGCGGGGATGCCTTCCGCGCGATCCCATTCCGCCGCAAATGGCGAGACGTGGCGCGCGACGAATTCCCGGAATTCGCCCTGGCGTGACTGCTGTGTGTCGGTGAGAAAACTTCGCATCGCGAACGTTCAGGCGGCGGCGGGCAGCGCCTGTTTGCGGATGACGAATTCGGCGGATGCCTCGATGGATTTGAAATTTGCGATCTCCAGATCGTCCATGCCCACCTCGATGGCGAACGTCTTTTCGATGAAAGTCATCAGTTGGACGGCGAAGAGCGAGTTGACGATGCCGCTCTCGAAAAGGTTGTCGTCATCCGCGAGGTCCGGGACGTGGATGGATGCGAGGATGAATGCGCGGAGTTTTGCGCGAATGGCTTTTTCGTCGGTGGTGTTCATGCGGTGAATCTTGGAGGTCTAGGCTTCCGGGTAGGTGTGAAATCCGCGCCCGGTCTTGCGGCCGAGGCGGCCGGCTTCCACGAGTTTCCGCAGCAGCGGGCAGCAGCGGTATTTGGGATCGTGGAAACTTTCAAACAGCACGTCGAGCGAGTTGGCCACGGTGTCGAGGCCGATGAGGTCGGCCGTCTCGAGCGGCCCCATCTTGTGCCCGAAGCATTGCTTGAAAATCTGGTCGATCTTCTCCGCCGTGGAGACCTGGTCCTGCAGCACGAATGCGGCCTCGTTCATGAAGACGTGCGAGATGCGGTTCGACACAAAGCCCGGCGAATCGTCCACAATGATCGCCTGCTTGTTCAGTTGATCAAAGAGCCCCTGCAACTGTGCGACCGTGTCGTCCGACGTGTGGAATCCGCGGATGACTTCGACAGTCGCCTTCAGATGGACGGGATTCATCACGTGAAGCCCGATGACCTGCGCAGGCCGACGCGTGACTGCGGCAATTCGCGTGATGGAGAGGCACGAGGTATTCGCCCCAAAGCAGACGCCGGCCGGCATGATCGCATCGAGTTGCTCGTAGATTGGGCGTTTGATTTCCCATTTCTCGGGGACGTTCTCGATGATCATTTCGCAGCCCGCGAGATCCTTGAGTTCGCGCGTGAAAGTCATCCGCCGCACCGCTTCCTCCGGCGTGACGCGCGGCAGGGTCTTGGAAAACATCGGTGCAAAGCGAACGTTCTTCAGGACTTCATCCTTCGCCCTGCCGAGCGCGGCATCGGAGATGTCCACGACGACTGCATTCAGCCCGTGCAGGACGAGATCGGTCACCACACCGATCCCGATGGTTCCTGCGCCGACGACTCCGATGGTTGTGAATTTCATTTCAGGCGGTCCTCCGTTTCATGAGTTTGCTGCGTCGCTGGCGGCCACGGGACTCGGCAGCGTTTTCGGATGCCTTCGGCGAGCCGTCCAGATTTTCCGCCAGCAGCCTGATGGTCGGGCACTCGAAGACGCTGACGACTGAGACGTTCCTTTTCAGTTCCTTGCGGATCATCGCGACGACGACCACGGCCTTGAGGGAAGTGCCGCCAGCGTCAAAAAAGTTTTCGTTGATGCCGATGTGCGCCCGTCCGAGCGCCTTTTTCCAAATCGCCGCGAGCGATTGTTCGAGAGCGCTGGAACCTTCCGCCGTTCCCGATCCGTCCGGGACGAGCGCTGGCTGCGCTCGCAAGCGGGCGGTCTCGATTGCAGCGGCGACAGACTCGGCACTGTTGAGTTCATCACCGATTCGTTGCATCGCTGCGGAAAGTCCTGCGCGGTCAAAGCCGCCCTGACGGCTGACGGTATCGCTCGTCGTTCCGGCGGACTCCTCACCGGATGCGGCATTTTCGTGAGGCTCATAACGGAGTGAGGCCAGCGTCGCGGCCGGGAGTTCGAGGACGAATGCGGAAGTATCCGGTGCGGAGCCCAGGCTGGTGATGAACTCCCTCGCCGGCTCATTGCGATCCGTGCGGTGATACGGAATCTCGATGACCGATCTTTTGCTGCGCACTGCGCGGCTCGCCAGTTCTGCGACCATCTGGTGCTCGACGCCCTTGCCGAGCGCGCGGCAGCTCAGCAAGAGCGTGTCCACGATGAAGCGGTCCATGCGGACGGTGTAAAGAATCGCGCCGACGATGCCGTAGTCCCCGAATCGATCGCTCACCGAAGTGACGAGGCATTTTGCACCGGACTTCAGGAAATCGCGCAGCCCGGCTTCCGTGCGGCGGATCGAGGTGAGGTTGAACTGATTTGTGCGGAGCACCATTTGCGCGACGCGTGCGATTTGATCTTCGGCCGCCTCCGCGACTTCGATGCGCAATTGCAGCCCATCGAGAAAATCGCGCAGGGTCGGTGCGGCGATGCGCAGTTCCTCGCGCCCCGAGTTCGCGCAATACCACTGGCTCCGCCCCCGATCCTCGCGGGTGACGGTGGTGCGGTCGAAGATCCACATGCTGTGGAGGAATGCGGGGATTCGCTCAGGCTGTTGCGGGAGCTGAAGTGCGACCACCTCCGGGCATGCAGCGCGGACGGCAGCGCACTCGACCGGGCTGTCGTCGAGGAAAACAAAACTGTCGAGGCCGACGTTGAACTGCGCAGCGAGGGCGCGGAGGCTGTCCGGTTTCGGTCCCCAGTTGATCCGCCAGGCTGCGAGATGCTCGCGGCGCAAAGGCATGTCGGTGCGCTGGTCGAAGACCGCGAGCACATCACCCTCCCGGTTTTTGCTGCACAACGCGAGGAGCGCGCCCGCCTGCGTCTGTGCGACCATGAACTCCTGCAGTCGTCGGAATTCAGGAGTCACGACCACGCCGGTCGGACCGTCTTCGCCACAGAGGCCCTGCCAAAGTGTGTTGTCGCAATCGAGTGCGATGACTTTG
>JBDSAR010000709.1:0-3827 GCA_039922035.1 Chthoniobacteraceae bacterium | reverse complement strand
CGCCGCGAGGAGGTCGAGCAGCTCCGGGTGCATGAACGGCTCGCCGCCGAGGATGCCGAAGAATGCGTTCCCGTGCGCCTTCGCGTCGGTGATGGTGCGGTTCAGCGTGTCGAGGTCAATCTCCGTGCGCTCGGCCTCGACATCCACCCAGCAGCCCTGGCAGCGCAGGTTGCAGGAGTTCAGGATTGAGAGGTAGAGGAAGGGCGGAAAATATTCGCCGCGCTTGATGCGGCGCTTGAACTTTTCGATGGAGAGCAGCCCCTTCACGCCGAAATTCCACATGAACTTTCCAAGCAGCCGCAGATCGGTGGTGCGGAGGATGCGGAGGGCGAGCTGTGGAAACATGGTGTGTGAGAGTGGAGCATCGGCGCGGCATTTCAAAAGGAAAGCGCGTCAGCGTTTCTTACTCTTACTCGTGCTCGTGCTCGTGCTCTCCTTTGGGCGCAAGGCCTGCGGAAACGAACGAGAGCACGAGCACGAGCAAGACAAAGAGTAAGAGAAGACCAGGCTGCGATGGCTGCAGTTCCGCAAAAGAAAACCCGGCGTCCGCGCGGATGCTCGGACGCCGGGCTTGTGGGATTCAGGCGTGATTAGCCTTCGGGATTCGGAGGGCGCTCGCCATCAGGACGCGGGGCGTCGCCGGGCGGACGCTCGGGCTTCGGGCCTCCGTCGCGGGGACCACCTTCGGGACGCGCGCCTTCGCGAGGTCCGTCGGGCCGGGGCTTGTCGCCGCGCTCGCCTTCGCGGCGGCGTTCGCCGTCACGCGGGCGCTCTGCATTGCGAGGCTGCTCTCCCTCGCGGGGACCGCGGGCTTCGGGGCGCGGGCCGCCTTCGGGACGCGCACCTTCGCGAGGTCCGTCGCCGCGAGGCTTGTCTCCACGTTCGCCTTCGCGCGGACGGTCGCCATCCTTTGGCCGTTCGCCGTCACGCGGGCGCTCCGCATTGCGGGGCTGCTCGCCGTCACGGAGCCCACGCGCTTCGCGACGCGGTTCACCGTCACGCGGCCCACCGGGAGGTTTGGCTCCATCACGCGGTCCGCCCTCTGGCGGCCCCGGAGGGCGAGCGCCGTCACCGCGCATGCCTTGCGGTGGCGGCCCGAGCAAATCCTGGACAGTGAGTTTGCCATCGGGGCCTTTCGCGAGACGGCGCAGCGAATCCGACGCGGCAGCGATTTCATCCTCGGAGATGATGCCGTCGTGGTTCTTGTCGAGCGCAGCGATGACGGGCGGGATGTGCGGCGGGTGCGGCAGTTCCCTGCGAGCGGACGGACGTTCGCCCTGCGGCGGCCGGCCTTCGCCGGGCGGTGGTCCCGGAGGACGGCCCTCCGGCTGCTGTGCGTTCGCGAACCCCGCAGGCAATGCGAGCGCGAGTGCGATGATGGCGGTGTAGTTTTTCATGACTTGGTTTTGGTTTGGCTGTCTGTGTTTGTTGCCCGGCTTCCGGGCGATGGTGAGGAAAGGCGAGGGACTTGGATTGGCTGTGTGGCAGCTTCGTGTAGGGAACTAACAACAGCGTCATTAAGGGCGTATGTGCGATTCGGGGGAGAATTGTGAAGGACGTGTAAATGCCGCGTTCACTCCCAGACTGTCGGCTTGTGTCGCGTCCGACTCGAACAGCGGATCAAAGAACCACCGCTTCTCCGGTATTCACCAAGACGCCCTTCTCCCCATGCATCACGCCCAACCTTCCTCCCGTTCTGGCTGCAAAATCTCCGCCATCTTCTTCGCCGCTGCATTCCTCGGCGGTGCATCCGCAAATGCCGCCGATGCGCTGCAAAGCAAGAGCACCTACTCGAAATCGTACGGGGCGACGAAGGGTTCCGTCGAGGTGGACGCCGCGAAGGATCTGCCGCGCTATCCCGCAGTCGAGCCGAAGGACGCGATTGCGACTTGGAAAATCAAGCAGGGCTTCCGCCTGAAACTCGCGGCTCACGAGCCGCAGGTGCGCGATCCGATCGCGATTTCGTTCGACGAGCGCGGGCGCATGTTTGTCGTAGAAATGAACGACTACTCCGAGCTGCGCGACGTGACGCCGCACCTCGGCCGCGTCTCGATGCTCGAGGACAAGGACGGCGACGGGTACTACGAGACAAGCACCGTCTTTGCCGACAATCTGCCGTGGCCCACCGGCATCATCTGTGCAAACGGCGGCATCTACGTCATCGCCACGCCGGACGTGTATTTCTTCAAGGACACGAAAGGCGCGGGCAAGGCCGACGTGCGCGAGGTTGTGTTCAGCGGCTTCGGCACTGGGCTGAAATTGCTCAACGTGCAGGGCCTCGCGAATTGCCCGCAGTGGGGCTTCGACAACCGCATCCACATCCAGGCCGGCGGCGGAAACCGAGGCGTGGTCACTTCGCCGAAGCGTCCCGATCTGAAAGGCGTCGAACTCGGTGGAAAGGATTTTTGGTTCGACCCGCGCACGCATGAATTCGGACTCGAGGCGGGCGGCGCGCAGTACGGGATGAGCTTCGACGACTACGGGCGGAAGTTCGCGTGCAGCAATTCCGACCATCTCCAGTATTTCGTGTACGACGACCGCTACGCTGCGCGGAATCCGTTCTTCTCGATGCCATCCCCGCGCCAGAGCATCGCAGCGGATGGCGGCGCGGCGGAAGTCTATCGCATCAGCCCCGACGAACCGTGGCGCATCGTGCGCACACGCTGGCGCATCGCGGGTGTGGTGAAGGGAATGGTCGAGGGCGGCGGGCGCGTGAGCGGATACTTCACCGGCGCAACCGGCACCACTGTCTATCGCGGCGATGCGTACGGCGATGATTTCAAAAACAACACCTTCACCGGCGACGCCGGCGGTCAGCTCATCCATCGCAAAAAAATCCACGCCGATGGCGTGTCGCTCATCGGCAAACGTCCCGACGACGAGCAGAACTTCGAGTTTGCCGCGAGCAAGGACACGTGGGTGCGCGTGGTGAATTTCGCCAACGCGCCCGACGGATGTCTGCATGTGACGGACATGTATCGCGAAGTCATCGAGCACCCGTGGAGCATCCCCGATGAGATCAAGAAGCACCTCGATCTGAACAGCGGCAGCGACCGCGGCAGAATCTACCGCATCGAGCCCGAACGCGCGGACTGGAATCGCAGGACAGGCGTGGATCTGAGCAAGGCGAGCGTCGCCGACTTGGTAAAAACACTGGAGCATCCGAACGGCTGGCATCGGGACACCGCGGCGCGCCTGCTATACGAAAAGCAGGACAAGTCCGCGGTGCCGATGCTCGAAAACCTGATGGGAACCTCCCTGAGTGCAGTCGCGAAACTGCACGCGCTCGCCGCACTCGAGGGTCTGGGTGCCCTGCGCGATGCGATCGTGATTTCGGCCATGGATGATCGGAGCGAGCATGTGCGCGTGCGCGCGATGAAACTCGCCGAAAGCTTCCTGCCGAGTTCCATTCCCAACACTCCAATCTGGAAAGGGGTGAAACGAGGTGCACACGATTCCAGTCTGCTGGTGCGTTTTCAGGCAGCGCTGACCGCCGGGCAATTCGCGGATGGCGATAAGAGCATCCCGCTCCTCGGCATCATCCGCCAAGACGCGGCGGATGCGTGGGTGTCCGCAGCGGTGCTGAGTGCGCCACCGCATGTCACAAGCCCGCTGTTCGGCGAACTCAGCCGCGACAAAAAGTTTTCCACATCACCGGCGGGCGCAGAATTTCTTCGCAAGCTTGTGCAGGTGATCGGCGCGAAGAACGACGCGAAGGAAACCGCAGCGACACTCGGCATCCTGACGCAGGGCGATGTCTCCGCCCCGATGATTCGCGCCTTCGCCGAAGGGCTGAAACGCGCTGGCTCCGGCATCGCGAAGGTGGA
>JBDSAR010000708.1:0-9133 GCA_039922035.1 Chthoniobacteraceae bacterium | reverse complement strand
GTTCATGGATGTCCTCTTTCAGCGCTGGCTGCGCAACAGCCTGCTCAGCCGCACGCTCATCGCACCGAATCGCGCAATACGCCCCGGCGTCCTCGCCGACTGCGCGCTTGGATTGCGTATGACGGTGGACGTGCCGGGCATCAATCTTTCGCCCGGTTTCCCGATGCGATTCACGGGGATTCACGGTCTCGAATTGGAGGCGCGCGATCCGGTGGAAAAGGCGATCCTCACCGTGCTCGCGAGTTCGTTCCCCGAGCGACTGCCTTTCCCGCGTGTCTGCGCGATGATGAATCAATCCCTCGCCGAATGGGGACAGCCGTGCGCGCAGGATTTTTCCAAGCTGCACGAATTCCTGCACCGCCTCTTCGCGCTCGATGTGCTCGACGTGATGCTTTGCGGTGATGGCGAATGGCTGAAGTGGAACGCGACGCCGCAACTGAGCGCATTGATGCGTTATCAAGCGGAGCACGATCTCCCGCTCACGAACCGCTGGCACGAGCCCGTTGCGCTCACGGAGCAGGGAAAGCGCGCATTGATCGATCCGTCCGCGCGACCGGACAGGGACTCGCTGAGGCGGGCCGGATTGGTCGTCTGAAAATGAAACTGAAACGCGCAGAGACCGGGCAACGCCGCTACGAAGTGTGCGAGCAAATGGCAGCCTCTAAGCCCGCCGACGGCGGAACAGCATGCCGGATGCACCCAGCCCGAGAAGGCCGATGACTGATGGCTCGGGAACCTGTACCAAATAGCCACGGATTTCGCCGCCCCCGTTGGCTGCGGTGTGGACGTTGACGTAAAGTTGACCGGCGAGAAGGTTGACCGCCTGGCCGGCCGTGAGCGATACCGTCGTATTCGTAAGGCCACCGGAAGACGCACTGGTGTTCCACGCTGGCAGAGTGTCCAAGGTGATCAAGGGTGAAGCACTTTGCGTAAACGCGGCGACGCCGGTGGATGCCGTGGGACCATGAATGTGCCCTGCTGTCGCCACGCCCGTCAGGTTGACGAAGCCCGCATTATTGCCAGTACCCCATCCGAAATTGAGGGTCAGGACATTGGTTGCATCATTGAACGTGATCCCTGCGCCGACTTCTCCGCCCAATCCGCCAACGAGAACAGCGGGGTTTTCATTTCCGATAAGCAGACCGAAACCAGCCTTGCCTTGCAGGTCTAACGGTATGATCGCCGCATTCAATCGAGCCACCGATGCGAAGGTCAGCGCGAGAAGGAGCAGTTTTTTCATGGGGATAAGCACGGGTGGGAGGGTGATCTTATTGCACTCCATTCATCTGAAAATTCGGAGACGGCTGCAAGGACAAATTGCCCGTCACAGATTCGCAAAGCTCGCAATGAAGGAAGCACCCGCCTGCCGATCCTCGGCAGGCTGTCCAAATCCACGTGGTCAGCAAACCATTTGCCGCTTTTTCGCGAGCACAGCCTCGATTTTTCCGAGCGGCAATGTGTTCACCACATCATACCGCGTGAGCCAGCCTTTGCGCGCGGTGCCGACTCCGAATTTCAAAAACTGAAGCTGCGAGGTGTGATGTGCGTCGGGGTTGATGGCGCACTTCACACCCTTCGCCTTCGCGAGCGGCCACCAGCGCCAGTCCATGTCGAGGCGGCGCGGGTTGGCGTTCAGCTCGATGATCGTGCCCGTCGCGGCCGCCGCTTCGATGACGGCGGTATGGTCCACGGGGTAGCCGTCGCGCATGAGCAGGAGGCGACCTGTGAGATGGCCGAGCATGGTGACGTGTTTGTTGTCCATCGCGCGAATGATACGCGCGGTCATGTCGGCCTCGGACATTGCGAATGCGTTGTGGACGCTCGCGACGGTGTAGTCGAGTTGCGCGAGGATTTCGTCGTCAAAGTCGAGCGACCCGTCCTTGTGAATGTCCACCTCGCTGCCGGCGAAGATGCGGAAGTCCGGCGCGAATTCGTCGTTCAGCTTGCGAATCTCCGCGAGTTGCGCGAGCAGCCGTTCCTCGTCGAGGCCGTGCGCCTGCACAGATGCCTTCGAGTGATCCGCGATGCCGAGATATTGCAGGCCGAGTTCCATCGCAGCCTCCGCCATTTCGCGGAGGGTGCTGCGTCCGTCGCTCTCGGTGGTGTGGTTGTGAAAAGTGCCGCGCAGATTTTCCAACTCGACGAGTTTCGGCAGCGTGTGCTCCTCAGCCGCCTTGAATTCACCCATGTTCTCGCGCAGTTCCGGCTCGATAAAGTCGAGGCCAAGCGCGCGGTAGAGATCAGCCTCCTCGCGGATGTCTGGAACCGGATCCGGCTTCGTCTTCGCCGAATCAACCGGCCCGAGCCGGTATTCATTCAGCGTCCACCCGCGTGCGAGCGCGCGCTGGCGCATCACGATGTTGTGCTCCTTCGAGCCGGTGAAGTAGTTCATCGCAAAGGGAAACTCCGCGTCCTTCACCACGCGCAGGTCTGCCTGGATGCCGCTGAGCCAGCGCACGGAGGATTTCGTCTCGCCGTGCGCGATGATGCTCTCGACAAATTCGTGCGCGACAAAATCCTCGCTGACGATCTTCGGCTCGCGTGTGGAGACGAGAAAGTCGAGATCACCGCACGTCTCGCGCCGCCGCCGGAAGCTGCCGCACGCCGCGACGCGAATCACTTCGGGATGCGAGCGCAAGTCGTCGAGCATCCGCTCCGCATTCGCCGCGATCTCCCCGAGACGGAAGCGACCCGCGTGCTTTTTGCGATCCTCGATGCCTTTCAAAATATTCGCCGCAGTCTTTTCGCCGAAGCCCTTTAGCCCGGCGACGCGCCCGTCTTTGCAACCCTTTTCCAATTCTTCGACGGACGTGATCGAAAGCTCTTTCCACACCGCTTGGATCTTCTTCGGCCCCATGCCGCTGATGTCGAACATGTCGAACAGCCCGGGCGGGAATTCGGCCTTGAGGTTCGTGTGATATTCGAGCGCGCCCGTCGTCACGAGCGTTGTGATTTTTTCCGCAATGGCGTCGCCGATGCCCTCGACCTCCGAAAATGTCCCCGCGTCCGCAGTCGCGCGCAGGTTGCCGGTGAAGGTCTCGATCGCACGCGTGGCGTTGCGATAAGCGCGGATTTTGAAAGGGTTCTCGCCCTTCAACTCCAGCATCATCGCGATGTCTTCGAGGGTGTCGGCGATCTGATCTTTGGAAACTTCCGGCATAATTTGCCACATTACGCAGTGGAAAACGGAGGGGCAAGCGAAGCCGACTGAGGCGCGCTGTGTGGAGCGCCGCGCATGGAGCGCCGTCCGTCCCGGCGGCTGTTGGTGGTCTCACCGGACGGAGCGCAGATGTGGAAATCTGCGCTACGACTTGCACCGCGCATCTTTGTTCCATTTGCTCACGCCATGAACGTCCTCCCGCGCATCTCGCGTCCGCTTTTCAAAATCACCTGCGCCGTGCTTCTCGGATCATCTGCGGTTTCGCTCGCGGAACTCGACCCGAATGATCCCGCGGCGGAACTCGCGAGCTTCAAGCTGCCTGAGGGATTCGAGGCGAATCTTTTTGCGAGCGAGAAGGACGGCGTGGTGAAGCCGATCCAGATACGCTGGGATGCACGCGGACGGCTGTGGGTGCTCGGCTCGACGACGTATCCGCAGCTCAAGCCCGGCGAGGAACCGCACGACAAGATCGTGATTTTGGAGGACACGAAGCACGCAGGGCGTGCGGACAAGACGACGGTCTTCGCCGAGGGACTGATGATCCCGACCGGACTCGAACTTGGTGATGGTGGTGCATACGTGGGCGAGGGGACGAAGCTGCTGTTTCTCAAGGACACAGACGGTGATGACCGCGCGGATGAGAAGCGCGTGGTGCTGCGCGGCTTCGGCACGGGGGACAATCACCAAAACATCAACTCGTTCCGCTGGAGTCCCGGCGGCGAATTGTTTTTTTCGCAGGGGCTGCACGGTTTCGCGCGCGTGGAGACGCCGTATGGCATCGTGGGAAACGATGAGGCGGGCTTGTGGCGATTGCGTCCGCGCGAGCTGCGGCTGGATCCATTTTACGGCGGCAGCGGCGACCCGCAGAATCCGTGGGGCTTCGCGTGGACGGAGTGGGGGATGCCGCTCGTCGTCGCGGGCAACAATGGCGGCATTTCATTCCCGCTTCCTGAGATGGTGCGCGGGCGGAAAATCGGCACCCGGCAGAACATCTGGGTGAACGCGCGTTCGCGGAAATCGAGCGGGCCGGAGATCATCCACTCGGCGCATTTTCCACCCGAGTGGCAGGGCGTGATGCTCTCGGGCGGCTACATCAATAACGCGGTGTGGGCGCTAAAAATCGAGGACGACGGGGCGGGTTTTCGCATCACGGATTTGCCGCCGTTCGTGACGAGCACGCACGGCAGCTTCCGCCCCGTGGACGCAAAGCTCGGCCCCGACGGCGCGCTCTATCTTTGCGACTGGTACAACCCGATCATCGGCCACTATCAGGCGAGCTTCCGCCACCCTGATCGCGACAAGGCGCACGGCAGAATCTGGCGCATCACCTACAAGGGCCGGCCGCTGAACACGCCTCCGCAGATCGCCGGCGCGAGCATCGCGTCGCTGCTCGAAAACCTGAAAAGCACCGACGAGTGGACGCTCTGCCAGACGAAGCGTGAGCTCGGCGCGCGGCCGACCGCGGAAGTAGTTGCTGTGCTGCAAAAATGGATCGTGCCATTGCCGGGCCGCGACCTCGCGACGGAGCATGCGCTGTACGAGGCGCTCGGAGTTTTCGAGTGGCACGAGGCGCCCGAGCCTGCGCTGCTCGCGCGTCTTCTTTCCGCCGCCGAGCCCGGTGCGCGCGCGTATGCGGCGGGTGTTGCCGCGCGCTGGGCGGAGCGTCTCTCGACCGGGCCGGATGCGCTCGCACTGCTCACGCCGCTCGTCGCGGATGAAAACCCGCGCGTGCGTCTCGCCGCAGTTGTTGCACTCGCAAACATTCCGCGTGTGGAGTCGCTGCCGCTCGCGCTCCGCGTGATCGAGCGCGGCGCGGACAGCTTCACGGAGCTTGCGCTGAAGCAGGCGGTCTTCGCGCTGAAGCCGCATTGGCTCCCTGCGCTGAAGGCCGGACATCTCGGCATCGAGGACAAGCCCGCGCTGGTCGCATTCCTGGCAAAGGCGGACGCGACGGAGGACTCGCTCGGTGCGCTGCGCGGCCTGTTGTTCAAGGGGCAGCCGCAGCCGCCGTTTCATCTTCCGGCGGAAATGCCGCTCGGCTCGCAAGGGCTGCTTGCGGTCATGGCGTCGGTCGGCACACCCGACGATCTTGCAGGTCTGCTCACGCCGTTCCGTTTTGCCGATGTGAAAGCGACGGATGCGGCTCGCGGCGTCGCGCTGCGGGATGCGCTCGCGGTGATTGCGGAAAATTGCACCGCACGCAAACTGCGCCCAAGCGGTGACGCTGAATCGGCCGTGCTTGCACTGTGGCAATCGCCGCAGCCCGGTGCGCGTGCTGGCGCGGCATTGCTGGCGGGTGCGCTGAAGATCGAGGCGATGCACAAACCGCTCGCCGAGGCGGTGGAGAAGGACGCGCCGGAACTGCGCTCGTTTGCCGTCCTCGGTCTCGCCGGGCTGGGCGGCAGCGACGCACCTGCGCTGCTCGCGAAGCTCGCCTCGACGGGCGAGCCGTTCAGCGTGCGCGAAGCCGCCGTGCGCGGGCTCAGCCGGGCAGCGTTGCCCCGCGCGGCGGAAATCGTCGCGTCGGCTCTCGCGAGTGATCCCGATGAGGCGCACATCCGCGCGCTGTGCATTGCGCTCTTCGATCGCAACGGTGGTGCGGAAGCACTCGCTGCGGCGCTCAAGGCGGCGAAGCCGACGGCTGCCGTCGCGCACCGCGTGCTCGACGTGCTGAACAATAGCGGCCAGTCGCGTCCGAAGGTCGTGGAAGTCTTGCGCGACCTTGCCGGATTCGGTTCGTCCTTGCCGGCCGGTGATCCTGCATTCGTGGCGGCACTTGTCGCGGAGGTTCAGCAGAAGGGCGATGCAAAGCGCGGCCGCGAAATTTTCCGCCGTGCGGAACTCGCCTGCACAGGCTGCCACCGCATCGGCGATGAAGGCGGCACCATCGGGCCGGCGCTTGATGCGATCGGTTCGGGACAGCCGGTGGATTTCATCATCGGCGCTGTGCTGTTGCCGCAGAAGGAAATCAAGGAGGGCTACGAGGCGATGGAAGTGACGACGAAGGACGGGCGCGTGATCACCGGCTACCGCGTGAGCGACGACGGCAATCTCGTCATCCGCGACATCGCGACCGGCGGACAGACGCGTCTCGCAAAGGAGGAAATCGTGAGCAAAAAACTCACCGGCTCGCTGATGCCGAGCGGACTCGCGGACCGCCTGAGTCGGGAAGATCTGCGCGACTTGTTCCGCTTTCTCTCCGGCTTGGGAAAAGATCACTGACTTTCCAGTTGTGGCCTCGTTTGAAGTTTGACGTTGAGCGTTTGGCGTTAAGTCCCGCGCCGCGGCCTTTCGGTTTCCGAACCCACGTCCTGCACCGCACCGCACCTCCGGCGGGATCAGCGTCAAACTTTCAACACTCAACTTCAAAATCGGCAAAGTGGGACACGGCCGATTTTTTCTCTCAAATTGAAACGCGCCATTCCTTCCATCGTGAAAAACTGCAGGGAAGGGGAGTGGTGCCAGGGGGGAGGATTGAACTCCCGACCTAGGGCTTATGAGTCCCCCGCTCTACCACTGAGCTACCCTGGCGTGCGTTTAGGGCCGCGAAAAATAGCGGCGAGTTTCCGCGTGGCAAGCGCGGAGTTCATTTCAAAAGCGCCAGCCTGCCGGCGGGCTACTTCGCTGCCGGCTTCGCTGCGCCTTTTGAGAGCATTTCCTTCACGCGCTCCTCGATCTGGGCGGCCTGCTTGCCTTCGTCGGTGGAGGCGTCGAGCGCCTTCACTTCGCCCATGAGTTTGAGGACGGTTTCGTTGTCCTGCGGCGGGCGATAGACTTGGAGCAGGGAAAGTAGTGCGGCCTGTTTCTGGTTGGCCGTGAGCTTTGTGTGCGAGGCGATGAATTGATCAGCCCTCTTGCGCGCTGCGGCGGCGCCGTCCTTGCCCGCGATCGTGCCGATTTCACCCTGCAGCGCCGCGAGGTCCGCCTTGAAACCCATCGAGGCACCCATGCCAGTCTCGTCCTTCGGATCAAGTGCCGTGATTTCTGCGATGACCTTCGAGTAGTGCTGTGCGGCGAGATTTTCATCGAGCACCTTCAGACCGGCCGCGAGGAACTTCGCCTTCGCGACGCCCTGCGCGCCTTCGGCTTTTTTCCATTCTGCGTCGCGCTTCGTTTTCACCGCGCGCAGTTCGTCGAGATGGGGGAGATATTTTTCAGGGCCACCGGGTTGATATCCGGTCTGCGCGTACGGGCGTCCCTGTGCATCGGCGAGGACGATGCTCGGGAATCCCTGGATGCCGAATTGCGTCTGGAGCTTCGTGTTCTGCTCCTGCGTCTCTTTCGTGAGCTTCGACTTGTTCTGCGGGAAATCGAGTTCCACCAGGACGAAATTCTTCGGTCCGGCGGCCTTGAATGCATCGAGGTCGAACACTTCCTTGCGCAGCTTGATGCACCAACTGCACCAGTCCGAGCCGGTGAAATCAATCAGCAGATCTTTCCCCTCCGCGGCGGCGGTCTGCTTCGCCTTTTCGAAATCAGTGACCCAGAGGTCTCCGGCGGCAAAGGTGGAAACGGTGAGGGTCCACGCGAGCGTGGCGGCGGCGGTGAGGGATGCGATGCGCATAGAGCCGCCTCGATAGCCGAAGCCGGGCGGTGCTCAACCAATAACGGCGCATTTCTTTTGGCCTCCACAGCGGTCCGAGCACCTTGACTCGCCTTTGCCGTGACCTATGCTCCGCGCGAAACCAAACGCAGGGGAGCCGGCTGGCTGAGACGCGCAATGCGCGAACCCTTTGAACCTGATGCGGGTAATTCCGTCGAAGGGAGCAAAGCAAAGCCATGCCGCCTTTCCGCACATGGCTTTTTTCATTTTGAAAATCACACCGCGCAAACTCCGAACGACAGCGATCTTTTTCCAACACAGCCGCGCCTCTCAACTCTCAACCCTCATCTCTCAACTTTCCAAATGATCGCCACCAAAGACTCCATCGAGCCGCACAGCAGCACGCAACTCCCCGCCAGCACCCGCGTGTATTTGGAGGGGCGCATTCATCCCGATGTCCGCGTGCCGGTGCGCGAGATTGCGCTTTCGCCGACGAAGACTTTCAGCGGCGAGTTGGAGGGAAATGAGCCCGTGCGCGTGTATGACTGCTCGGGGCCTTGGGGCGATCCGGATTTCACCGGCACGTCCGACGAGGGCCTGCCTGCGCTGCGCGCAAAATGGATCGCGGCGCGTGCGGACGTGGCGGAATACGACGGCCGCGAGGTGAAGCCGCAGGACAATGGCTACCTCTCCGGCAAGCACGCGGAGTATGCGAGTAAGGCGGAGAAGAACCGCCTCGTGGAGTTTCCGGGACTGAAGGGCCAGCGCCGCCGGCCGCTCAAGGCCAGCGCGGGGCATCCGGTTTCGCAGCTTTGGTATGCGCGGCAGGGCATCGTCACGCCGGAGATGGAGTTCATCGCCATCCGCGAAAACCTCGGCCGGGCGAAGATCGCCGAGCTTTCGCAGGACATCTGCCGCGACGACCTCGACAAGCAGCACGCCGGTTCCGCGCAGCTCCAGAACGAATACACGCCTTCCATCTTCCGCCGCTTCCCGCAGCGCATCCCGGCGGAGATCACGCCCGAGTTCGTGCGCGATGAAGTCGCCGCAGGCCGCGCCATCATCCCGGCGAACATCAATCACCCCGAGCTCGAGCCGATGATCATCGGCCGGAACTTCCTCGTGAAGATCAACGCCAACATCGGCAACAGCGCCGTCGCGTCGAGCATCGAGGAGGAGGTCGAGAAAATGCGCTGGGCCACCAAATGGGGTGCCGACACGGTGATGGATCTTTCGACGGGAAAAAATATCCACGCCACCCGCGAATGGATCCTGCGCAATTCGCCCGTGCCCATCGGCACCGTGCCCATCTACCAGGCGCTGGAGAAAGTGAACGGCAAAGCCGAGGACCTCACGTGGGAGCTCTTCCGCGACACCCTCATCGAGCAGGCCGAGCAGGGCGTCGATTACTTCACCATCCACGCCGGCGT
>JBDSAR010000707.1:0-4960 GCA_039922035.1 Chthoniobacteraceae bacterium | reverse complement strand
GACACGCAATCATGGGAAAGCATTTTTACATCGAGCTGATCGGCTACGTGGCGTCGGCGCTCATCGCGTTTTCGATGATGCTGAGTTCGATCCTGCGGCTTCGGCTGATCAATCTGGCGGGCGCCTTGGCGTTCACGGTCTATGGCATCCTGATCGGCGCGATTCCCGTGGCGATTTTGAACGGCCTCATCGTGCTGGTGAACGCGCACTACCTGCTGCGGATGCTGCGGGCGAAGGAGTATTTCCACCTCCTCAACCTGCGTCCCGACTCGGACTACCTGAGCTATTTCCTCGTCTTTTACGAAAGGGACATCGGCAGTTTGAACCCGGGATTCGAGTATCGCGCGAGCAAGAATCTGATGACGCTCTTCATCCTGCGGGATTGCGCGCCGTCGGGTGTGTTTATCTCCGAAAAAGAACCGGGTGGCGTCCTGCGCGTGGTGCTCGATTATGCCGTTCCACGGTATCGGGATTTCCGGATCGGACGTTTCCTGTTTGTGGACAAGGCGGATTTTTTCCGTGAGAGGGGCATCCGGGAAATCATCGTCACGCCGCGGACCGCGGAGTTCCGCGCGTATTTGATCGAGGTGGGATTTGAACTGACCGGAGATTCAGACGGATCATA
The DNA here is from genome assembly GCA_039922035.1 of Chthoniobacteraceae bacterium. Classification (GTDB taxonomy): domain Bacteria; phylum Verrucomicrobiota; class Verrucomicrobiia; order Chthoniobacterales; family Chthoniobacteraceae; genus SXWH01. The sequence goes on along the minus strand of JBDSAR010000707.1, from coordinate 4,335 downwards.
CCGCCTCCGGTTCGCAGATTAGGCGGGCTCGGGAGAGCGCGGACATGGCTTCCAACCAAGCGTGCTTTCGCCACGAATCCGATTATTTCAGCACTGCGTGCAAGTGATCCGCCAACCGGTGCCCGGCGAGTGCGACTTGCCGGTCTGCAATCGCGTGCGCTTTTTCCTCGTAGTCCGCAGGGAGTTCGCCGGCAGTGGCCTCAGTGAGTCCGTATTTGATCTGGTGTCTGCGCCACCCGTCGCTGATCGCGAGGGCGCGGCTTTCGAGGCTCCAGCTTACCGGCGTCGTGTGCTCTGTGAGTTCCGCCAATGCGGTGCGCGGAAACTTCGGGGCCAATTCCTCCGCGCGATGCTGCGAGGCGATGATCATCGTGATCGGGACGGGGCGGAAAAGCTGTCCGCTCGTGCCGAACATCTGATCCCAAAATGCGTGCAGCTTGATCGCGTGGCCACCAGGTGGTTTCACCCAGGCGTTGTTTCCGCCGCGGTCGCCGTCGGGCTCCTTGAAATTTTCATCGAAGAGCGTCTCGCAGTGCATCGGCTGGTGGATGTCGCCGACGAGGTGGAGGAGGTAGCTGAGCATTTTTGCGCGAGTGCGAATGTCGAATTTCGAGGTGAGTCTGCGCACGGCTTTGGTGGTTTTTTCGATGCCCATGAGCGCGTCATCGCCGGGCGTGGGCGCGGGCTTCATCGGGAAATCCGGCGGGATGAGCGGGTAGTCAATGTAGTGCCACTCGGGAAATGTCTCCGGGTTGTCGTGATTGCGGATGTCGTCGGGATAAAGGCTGGCGAGCATCGCGATGAATTTTTCCAGCGTGAGGCCGGGGAGCCCGGCTGCGGGATACGTTTTTTTCCACGTCGCATACTTCGTGTGGCCGCGGAGGATGGCGTCAAATTTCAACCGCTCCGCCTCCGTGAGCTGATCGTAGGCGATCGCGGTGACGATCATATGCCCCGGCGCACTCCACGCGGAGGCGCGCGGGCAGAGCGGGAGCAGGACGAGAAGTGCGATGAGGAAACTTTTCATGGGAGTGCGTGGGGCTGAGGTTTTGAAAAAGCGGGTTCAGTGGCCGGTCTTCGATGCCTTCGTGATGCGCCCGTGGCTCCAGACCATGAGCAGGCCCCCGATGATCCCAAACGGGGCCATGAAGTAAAAGTAGTAGTCCCAACTCTTGTCCAAAAGCTTGCCGAGAGCGAAGCCCGCGAGGCTGCCGCCGAAGTATTGGAACGAATCAATGAGCCCGGACGCGAAGCCTGCGCGCTTCGCACCGCCGATGTCCATCGCCGCGGCGGTGCCGAGGATCGAGTGGGTGGCATTTGCGGTCAGCGAGATCAGCACGAGGAAGATTACTGCGGCATTGGCGGAGTGAAATTGCGCGGCGGCGAGGATGACGACGGTCTCGATGAAGTACAGTCCGGCAGCGACTGGCGTGCGGCGGCCATTGAAAAGCGTGTCCGAGATGTAGCCGGAGATCAGTGAGCCGAAGGACGCGACGAACGGAATGAGGAAGCCGACCCACTGAAATTTTCCCGAGTCGAGCTTCACATGATGCACCTCCTCGAGCAGTCGCGGAAACCATTGATCGATCCCCTGCCTCACCGCGCCCGTGCAGGCGTAGGCGGAGGCGGTGAGCCACACGATCGGCTGGCGGACGATCGTGAAAAAGACATCCTTGATGGGCGTTTCCACATCGTCCGTGTGCGGCTCGTCGGGATTCACGCGCGGGAAATCCGCGTGCTCCGGCGTGTCCTTTACGACCATCGCCATGATCACCGCGGCGATCGTGGCGAGTCCGGCGGGAATCCAAAACAACCAGCGCCAGTGCAACGGCGGGACATTCCACATTCCGAGAAAGACAAAGCCGGCGAGCAATGCGGGGCCGAGTTTGAAAATCCCGAAGCGCCCGAGATTGATCATGAAGCCGAAGATCCCCGCGAAGCGTCCGCGCTCGGTGTGGCCGAACCACGCGGCGTTGATTTTGATCATGCCCGGCGCGCCGAACGCCTGGAAATAGCCGTCGATTCCGCGCAGGGTCACGAACAGCCCGAGGTTTCCCCAGAATGACGCGACGCCGAAAAGGATGTTCATCACGATCGTGCCTGCCGCGCCGATGAGCATCGCGCGCTTGCCGCCGAAGCGGTCGGCTAGGAGGCCATTGATGATCTGGCCGAAGGCGTAGGCGAGCATCGCGGTCGTGATGATCCAGCCCATGTCACCCTTGGAAAAACCGAACTCCGTGCTGATGGACTTGTTCGCGAGCGACAGGTTGTACCTGCACATGTAGAACGACGTGTAAAGCAGGCCGATGAAGCCCCAGTTCAGACCGCGGCGCGCGCGGAAGCCGGGCGGGAATTTCGGATGATGGCCGGTCGAGGGGAGGTCTGACATTGCGGGGGGCGTTCTGCGGCGGGGAGAATGTCGCGGCTATTTTTCGCTGATGGGCGGCGGGGATTCGGGCGGCTCGATGCGCGGTGTGCCGTCGAGTTCCCAGAGCAGCCAGTCGTCGTTCGTCACGTATTGCCCCGTCTTGCTGTCCCAGCGCCGCGGGATTTCGCTGGCGAGTTTTTCGAGGAAGGGCAGCAGCGGGTTCTCCGGCGGATGCCGCTGCTCGTGCTCGTCCGCGGGGTTGGGCTCCCATTGAAAACGCGACGTGTATTCCGCGAATCCGAAGCCGTCGAAAAATCCGCCGCCGCCGATCAGCGGCATGTACCAGAGACTCGGGATGCCGCGCGGGTTTGACTTGATGGGCACCTCGGCGGCGAGCTTTTCGAGCAGCGCAAGTCCCGCGGGATCCTCGCTGAGATGCTCGCGCAGTTTCGCAAGTGCGGGAAACGTGACTGGCGGGCTCACGAAGAGCACCGGCTTCAACTGCTGCCGCGCGAGGATGATTTCATGCACGGTGCCGACGCTGTAGATGTTCGTCGGCACATACGCGATCGTGAAGTCGCTCGTGTCCACCATGCGCAAATCGATGTGCATCGTTTGCCAGAATTTCTCCGCGCACGACGCGCGCGCCTCATCGCCAGGCTGTCCCGGTTCGAAGCTCCACGTCTCGCGCGCATCGGCCGACTTCAGATCCTCCAGGCCGTATTCGTGCAGGCCGCGGACGGAGGGCTTGAACCACGGATCAAAGACGACCGCCCCCATCGAGCGCAGGAAATCTCCGATGCGGTTGCGCCAGCCGAGCTTTTTCTCGTCGGCCCGTGAAGCCACGAAATCCATGGGCCCGGAAAGATAGACGCGCGCACCGCGGAGGAAATGGTGCTTCATAGGGTCGGTACCGTGAACCGGAGCGTGTTCTTTGTAAAATGCGAAACGGGCACTCTGGCTTGATTTGGGCGTGATGACCAAGGAGCGGCGACATTCCTGTCGCCGTCTGCGATGCGCGAAGCGGCACGCTCCTCCGCGAGGCGCACGGTATCTCGGGTGCTTTCGTGGTTGAGTTAGGCTGTTTCGCAGCTTGGGTCGGTCGGCGACAGGAATGCCGCCGCTCCTTGCGCGCATCCGCGCACGCCGAGGGATTTTCAGTTTGACGCCCATGGGGTGGCCCGCCACGTTCTCCGCCCTTTCTCGCCATGCGCCATACGCTGTCAGTCCTTGTTGAAAACAAATTCGGTGTGCTTACCCGCATTGCCGGCATGTTCAGCGGACGCGGGTTCAACATTGATTCGCTCAACGTCGGCCCGACGCTCGATCCCGAAACCTCGCGGATGACCATCGTCGTCCGCGGCAACGATGCGACGCTCGAGCAGGTGAGCAAATTGCTCGCGAAGCTCATTGATGTGATCGAGGTGCAGGACTTCCGCGACGGCGAATCCGTGGACCGTGAACTGGTGCTTATGCGTGTGAACATCACGCCCGACACGCGCGCGGAGATCATGCAGGTCTGCGACATTTTCCGCGCGAAGATCGTGGACGTGCAGGCGAAGAATTTCACGATCGAGGTCACGGGCAATGAGAGCAAGATCACGAAGTTCATCTCGCTCATGGAGCCCTTCGGCATCGCCGCGCTGACGCGCACTGGGAAAATCGTCCTGCCTCGCAAGGGCGACTGATTCACCTCTTATTCTTATTCGTAATCTTATTCTTATTCTCCTCCGTCCCCCGAATTCCCAGTCCTGCGGCTCCCGGCCATTCGGCCAGTCGGAGTAAGAATGAGAATAAGATTAGGAATAAGACCGCCACTTTCCAAGACGCCCGCTTTTAACAATCCAACCACCACCAAACCCACTCTCTATGGCTAAAATCTACACTGACAAAGACGCCGACCTCGGCGTGCTCAAAGGCAAAACTTGCGCGGTCCTCGGCTTCGGCTCGCAGGGTCACGCTCATGC
>JBDSAR010000706.1:0-16587 GCA_039922035.1 Chthoniobacteraceae bacterium | reverse complement strand
TATGAGTATCTCCTCAGCAAGCTCGCCGCCTCCGGCACGAATGGCCAGTTCCGCAGCCCCCGCCACATCATCGGCCTCATCGTCGCGCTCGTGAATCCGCAGCCCGGCCAGCGCATCTGCGATCCCGCGTGCGGCACCGTCGCCTTCCTCATCGCCGCGTTCCTCCACATCCTCCGCCAATTCACGAAGCCCGCGGATCTCCGGCGCGGCATCACGGACGGCGCGCTGCTCAAGCCGGCGCAGTGGAAATTCCTCGAAGAACAGGCATTCACCGGCTTCGACAACGACGCGAACATGGTGAAAATCGCCATCCTCAATCTCTACCTGCACCAGTTGGAGCGCGCGACAATCAGCCACTTCAATCCGCTCACAGTCGGCTTCGGCGGCACGTATCCCGGCATCCTCTTCGACACCATCTTCGCCAATCCGCCCTTCTCCGGAAAAATTCAGGACGAGAGTATCCTCGCCGATCTGAACTACAAGCTGAACACCCGCGCCACCGAACTGCTCTTCCTCAAATGGATCGTGGACCACCTCGCGCCCGGCGGACGCGCCGGCGTCATCGTCCCGAATGGCGTGCTCTTCGGCTCGACCAACGCCGCGACCGCCCTGCGCGAACTGCTCCTCACCGAGTGCGACCTGCAAGCCGTCATCAGCCTGCCCAGCGGCGTCTTCAAGCCCTACGCGGGCGTCGCCACCGCCGCGCTCATTTTTCAAAAGGGAACGCCCACGCAATCCGTCTGGTTCTACGACATCACCGCCGACGGCTTCAGCCTCGACGACAAGCGCACGCCGATTGAGGCCAGCGACCTCCCGGACGTGCTCGCCAAATGGCCCGCCCGCGAGGAAGGCCCGAACAGCTACCGTGTGCCGATCGAGAAGATTCGCGAAAACGCCTGGAGCCTCGCCGCCGGACGCTACAAGCCCGTGACCACCGAAGCCGCGAACCACGACGCCCCGGCGGAAATTCTCGGCGACGTGCTCAAGCTGGAAAACGAAATCATCCGGCGAGGCAATACGCTACTCGCGCACATCGGCGGGAGGAAATGAATCTGCGCCCGAAAGTTGCGAATCCGCACCGGCAAGTTGTCGCCCAAAATGAGCGTCACCGCATTGCCGCCCCAACGGGGAGACACAAGCCAGCCCAGGGCAACGCCCTGGGTAAAGGCAGCAGATCATGCAGCCCTGTAGGGGCGGGACAAAACGGTGCCGGCTTCTTGTTCCGCCCTTTCAGGGCTTGGCGTTTTTTTCCTGGCCACCCAGGGCGTTGCCCTGGGCTGGCTTGTCTCAGGCCCTTGGCCTGGCAGCTTCAAAACCTGGAATGAAACGCTGGCCGACAAAAAAGCTCGGCGAGTTGCTGAAGATTCAAAACGGTTTCGCCTTCAAGTCGGAGTTGTTCAACGGCGACACTAAGGGACTCCCCATCATCCGCATTCGCGACTTAGCGAGAGGCTTCAGCGAAACCTTTTACAATGGTGAACACGACCGGGCGTTCGAGGTTGAGAACGGAGATTTCCTGATCGGAATGGACGGCGAGTTTCGCTGTTACCGCTGGGCAGGCGGCAAGGCCTTGCTCAATCAACGAGTCTGCCGGTTGCAAAACTTCAGCCGCGACCTCAGCGCTGGCTACGTCTTTTACGGCATCAACGCTCACCTTAGGGAAATCGAAGACAACACGTCGTTCGTAACGGTGAAGCACCTTTCAAGTAAGCAGATCGCTGATATCGGAATGCCCGTGCCGCCGTTGGTGCAGCAGGAACGGATTGTGAAGCTGCTGGACGAAGCGGACGAGTTGCGGAAGCTGCGCGCCCAAGCCGACCGCCGCACCGCCGCCCTCCTCCCCGCCCTCTTCCACGAAATGTTCGGCGACCCGATTGAGAACCCAAAGGGCTGGGCGCAGAGTTCGTTCGCTGAAGTGGGCAAGCTCGACCGTGGACGCTCCAAAAACCGACCGCGAGACGAACCAAGTCTTTACGGCGGAAAATATCCGTTCATCCAAAGCGGCGATGTTGCGAACTCGAATGGCCGAATCACCACGCACACCCAAACGTATTCGGAGAACGGACTTGCTCAAAGTCGGCTATGGCCTGTTGAAACATTGGTCATCACGATTGCTGCGAACATCGGCAAGACCGCCATCCTGACTTTTCCAGCCTGTTTTCCTGACAGCATGGTTGGTTTCATTCCCGGCGAGAAAGTTCTCGTCGATTACGTTCGCCAGTGGCTCGTCACGATGGAGAGTCGTCTTGAAGAAGCTGCGCCTCAAATGGCCCAGAAGAACATCAACTTAAAAATCCTGAGCGAGCTGACGATTCCCGTCCCCCCGCTGCCGCTGCAAAAGGAGTTCGCCCAGCGGGTGAGCGAAATCCGCGAGATGGAAGCCGCCCAAGCCGCCAGCCGCCGCCGCCCGGAAGCCCTCTTCCAGTCCCTCCTCCACCGCGCCTTCAACGGAGAATTATGAAGCCGAATCAATCGCTGATGTCGCCGATGATCGCGGATAAGGGGATTCCCCAACCGTGTAAAAAAACCGTGAACTTTCCGGCGAAGCCGGGCACCAAGCAGACCACTCCCTTTTCTCCCAATGAAATCATTCCTCACGCTCACCCTTGCACTCTGCCTCGCTTTCACCGCCCGCGCGCTTGACGCTCCCGCGGGCATCCGCAAAGCGGGCGAGCCCATCACGCTGACCATCCGCGCACCAAAGGCACAGGAGGTGAAGCTCCGCGCGCAGTGGTCAAAGGACGCCGTGGCCCTGACGCGCGGCGATGACGGAACATGGAGTGTGACGCTCGATGCGGTGCCCGCGGGTGTTTGGGAATACAGCTTCGATGTGGACGGCGTGAACGTGATGGACTCGAAAAATACGAGCTTCAAACCCCAACGGGAGCCGTCGAAAAACATCCTGCACATCGCCTCCTCACCGCCCGCGCCGTGGGACTGGCAGGATGTCCCGCACGGCACCGTCCACCAGCACGGTTACGCATCGAAGGCGCTCGGACGCGCGCGCGAACTGATCGTGTATACGCCGCCGGGCTATGAGATTTCCGGTGCGAAAAAATTTCCACTGCTCGTGCTCCAGCACGGCTCGGGCGACACCCAACGCGCGTGGGTGGAGCACGGCAAGGCACACTGGATCCTCGACAATCTGATCGCCGCCGGCAAAGCACGCCCGATGGTCGTGGTGATGCTCGACGGCCACCCGCTCGGCACGACGAAATTCGGCGAGCCCGCGAAACGCGCCGAGGCGATGGATGCATTCCGCCACGACCTTCTCGACGACGCGCTCCCGCTCGTGGAGTCGCTCTACCGCGTGGAAAAGGACGCCGCGCACCGTGCCATCGCCGGCCTGAGCATGGGCGGATGGCAGTCGCTTTCCGTCGGGCTCGGGAATATGGATCGTTTTGCGTGGGTTGGCTCATTCAGCGGAGTGCCGCCGCAGGAGGATGTCGCGGAAAAATTCCTCAGTGATCCTGCCGCGGCGAATTCGAAACTGAGGCTGCTGTGGATCGCGGTGGGACAGGATGATTTCCTGCGCAAGCGGAACGAGGAGTTCGTCGCCGCGCTCAAAGAGAAAGGGATCACGCACACGTGGAAGCTGACCGAAGGCGCGCACGCATGGCCGGTGTGGCGCGGGTATCTCGCGGAGTTTGCGCCGTTGATTTTTGCCGATGGCAAATCGGGAGGCCGCTGATCCCGCCGCGGATTTGTCGCCCTCGACTTGACTCAGCACGTGCAACTCAGGGCGCGCGCCGTTTTTGCTTGAGCGAGGGGCCTCAGGAACGGCACATTGAGGGCACAGTTCAAATATCACCTACATCAAACTATGAAACCGCATTTCCTCCTCCTCGGTGTCTTCGCGCTGCTCCCTGGCTGCGCTTCGGTGCAAACTCTCCAAATCACCGCCGAAGGCGGCATGGCGGCGGCTTCGATCCAAGTGGATGTGGCATCCGATTCCCCCGGGATCCAGTCGGTGCCGGTGAGCCAGTATTTTCTGCCGGGCAACGCGATCCGCGCGGGCAACAGCGCGAAGACGAAGACCGTGCGCTTCGGCCAGGGACAGCCGTCCACGCAGTCCGTCTCGGCGTCCGGACTTGGCGGCAGAGCGGTCGTCATCGCCCAGCTTCCCGGCGCACATTCGGATGCTTCGGGGGACGCGGATACCCGCCGGAAGACGATCCCGCTCTCCGGAAAACTGCCCAGCGGCGAGAAGGTGACCTCCGTGCTGCGCGTGGGGATTTCCGAAGGCGGCATCTCGGTGAGGGCCGTCAAGTAGGCGGATCGGCGCGCCCGGCAAAAGTGGCGCGCTGCATTCCCGCACCTGCTGCGGACTTCCTGACGAAGCATGGCGAAGTGCGGCGAATACGAACTCGATCGGGCGATCGGCTGGGGCCGGCGCTCGACCTTCTTCGCCGCACGCGCGATCGACGATGGGGGCGCGGCGCTGATCGTCATCCGCCGGGCGCGCAGCGGTGAAAGTGCGATCAGCCAGGCATTCCTGCGGGCGGCTGCCGAGCAGCAGACCGCCGTGGCTGCCGGCTGCCGACGGATCGCCCCGATTCTTGCATTCGAGCGCGATGAGACTGGGTTCCCATTTTACGCGACGACGAGATATGAGACGAGCCTCGCGGAATTCCTCGAGGCCGAATGCAAGGTGGACAGCGCGCTGCTGCGTGAAAACGTCACCAGCGTGCTCGGCGCGCTCGCGGAGCTGCACGAGAAATCCCGCCGCGCCCACGGGAATCTGACCCCCGGAAACATCCTGCTCGATCCCCAGGGGCGCATCTTCCTCACCGACCTCGCCCCTTCCGCGAAGGAAGCCGCGACGGCGGACGATCTGTTCGCCCTGGGCAAGCTGATCTACCAGCTCGTCCGCCGCACCACGCGGATCGGCACGTTGAATCCGCCGCTGGATTATTCGCAGGCCTGGACGGACTCGCTCGGCGACGATGCGGAAGGCTGGCTCGCCTTCACGAATCGCCTGCTCGACAAGCCGCGCAATGCCGCGCCCGACGCGATCAAGTCCGCACTCGGCGATCTGAAATCCCTCGCGAGCCTCGCGGCCAAGGCGGCGAAGGTGGCCCAAGTGCAGGTCGCAGCCCAGGGCGAAGCCTCACAGCCCGCCGTGCGGCGCGCTCCGCCGAAGAAGCGCAGCCCGCTGCCGATCGTTCTCGCCGTCATCGCGATGCTGGCAGGCGGAGGTGGCTACCTGTGGTACGCGGACAAGAAGGCGAAGGATGAAAAACGCGAAACCGCAAGGAAGATCCAAAAGGCGATCGAGGAGCACAACGCCACGCTCCCGTCTGCGTTGAAGAACCTCGCGGCCCAATTCGGGCAACTGCCGAAGGAAATCGAGATCCCTTCGACTCTGCATTCAAGACTCCAAAAGATTCGGGACAGCATCCGTGAGGGGACTTGGACCCAAGGCAGCATCCAGACCGATGTGAGCGAGTGGCGACTGCCTGGCGAAATGAAAAAAATGGCCGCCAAATGGAGCGCCGCGCCGCTCGAATGGAAGACCTTGGCGGACGAGATGGAAAAGGCCGGGGATATTTCGCTGACCAGCGACAAACCGCTCGTTGAACAAGCGAGGGATGCAATCGTTTTCCACAAAGCCGCGGGTGACCTGGAAATCCTGTGGAGTGGCGTCCAATCCAATCTGAAAGAACTCTCCGGCGCCAATAACCCGCTGCTGCCTGACTTCACCTCCTGGGCAGAGAATAAAATCCGTGACGCCCGTGATCTAAATGAAGCGTTGAAGGGAGCGCAGGAGGCGAAGGATGTCCTGGCCAAGGTGATGGCGTTTCAAAGCACCTCGGGGAAACGAGTGCGGTGGGCACGGCTCGAAAAGGAGGTGCCCGATATTCGTCAAAAATCGGGGGAGGAATGGATGGAGAAAGCGAAGGCTTTCATCGCCCCGGAGCAGGACAAGATCACGCAATGGGAGACAAAACTCGCATCCTTTGAGGCGCGGTTTCAGGAGCTTTCGACGAAGGATCCGAAACGGCCGGAGTGGGATCGAAAACTGAAGGCAACCCGTGAAGCCATCGCCGCGCCGCTGGAGACACAGGGACCGGCGATTGAGAAGCAGCTTTTGGAGTTTGAGGGGATGCGGACCCAGATGGAAATCGCACACGACGATTACAGGGATTTTCTCGAACCATGGCAAAAAGAGGTGGGCGCGCTGAGTGCTGATGACGCGGGCGCGAAAGACAAGGCGAAGGCTTTGCTGAAACAATTTGAAAACAAAACCGCGAAGCTGCTTCAGGATTACAAGGTGAAGCTGAAGCCAAGCCCGGCGGAATCGGCCTCAACGATGCAGCGATTCCTGGAGACGAAGGAAAGGATCAATCTGAAGTTCTCGAAGGACCTCTGGACCGAGGCGAAAGCGAGTTACACCGATCCGGATGCAACCTCATTTAACTTTGTGAAGGATGGGAGGCCGGTGGCGGGGATGCATTTTCTCAAGATCAACGATAACGTTGCGATGGCGGCGTGGGAGACGCCACTCGTCCTCGCGAGGCACGCAGGCTCGGCGGTCAGTCGCCTTTCGCCGGACGGGAAAGGTCCGCGGATTCGCTCGGATGATTTCAGTCCCCTGCCCACTTATGAGTGGATCTGGAAGGCACCGAAGGATTTTCTTCTCAGCAAGAACAAGCAGCCGAGCGCATATTTTGCAGCAGGAGTCGGAGCCTCCGACATCGAGGAGAAGGACAACCTCAAGGATTACCTGCCGGCTACGTGGCTGACTTTTGACGAAGCTGATGCAATGGCCAAGGCGCTCGGAGGGCGGCTGCCGACCGCCGGAGAGTGGAGGGCTGCCTACGCCAAAAGGCCGGGGCCGGAAAAACGCCTGCGTTCCGAGGCAGCATGGACGCGCCAATACAATCAGTACGTGGAATGGCAAAAGGGCACGCGAGATCCCATGGTTGTGAGCACGCCGCCGGACTATGGGAGCTTCAGCAAATCAATCAAAGAAGGGCAGGACGACAAAAGTTCAGCCGGCGGATCGCCTGCCGACAACAAGCTGTGGCTGGATGCGGTATTGTCCAAAAATTGGGAACCGAAGAGCGGTTTCACCCACCTCGTCGGCAATGCCGCAGAGTGGGTGACTGGGGACGATGGAAAACCCGCGGTGATCGGCGCTTCCGTCGTCTCGCCCAAGCTCCCGCCAGAGCGTGCGTTTCCAATGGGCAATAGCGTCTCATTTTTCGATGTGACGTTCCGCCTGGTGGTCGATCTCGGCGAAGGCGGTGCGGGCGTCGGGCTGAAAAACTTCATGCAGTACGCCGGCGGGCTCACCGCACCGTAATCTCCCGCAGTGCAATAAACACCAAACGGCGCTTCCCAAAATCGGCGAGACCGGTGTAGCGTCCGGGGCTGAAGGCGAGTCCAGCAATGCCAACGATCAATTTCACTCCCGAGGAACACGCATGGGCATCAAAGTCCGCGATGAGGCTGCGCTTTGTGCAGGCGGATTTTGCAGATCGACCCGCGGACGAGCGGCGCAGCTTCCTGCAGGACGAGGTGCAGCGCTCGCTGAAGGACATCGCGCCCGACCGACGCCCTCGCTACGCACAGGCGCTCGCGGAACATTTTCCGACAGGATTCATCAACAACGCCCAAGCCGTGGACGCGACGCCCTCTGAAAATTCACCCGAGGCGCTGATCGAGGCGCTCGTCAAAATCGCACCGAAGCTCCCGAAGAGCCTGCTCGCCGACTTCGGCCTGCGGCTGCAGGAGGCGGGCTACATGGAACTCAAATCCACGACGCTCATGGATGCGCCGCCGGATGATCTTTTGAAATCCATCCCGCTCGATCCGATGCAGCCGGTGGACCTCCAGCGGCTCTACCGTGCGCTCGCGATTTTTGCGGATTACTACGTCGGTCTGGAGACGATCATCTGGCGCACCTGGCAGGAACTTGCGCCGACCTCGCCGGTGCGCCGTGACCCGACGCCGATGGGCGATGTGAAAAAAGTGAGCGCGCGATATTTGCACGGCGACACGGAGGTCTCCTCCGAGCAACTCCGCGCGATCGTCGAGCGCACGCGCAAGCTCATGGGCGGCCTGCTCGGCGCGATCCCCTCGGGCGGCGCGGCGTTCCTCGAAAGATTTCTCAGCGAGTTCTCACCCGACAAAATCGCGGCGCTCGCGAAGGCCGACAAGAGCCTCGGCGGGTGGACCGAGGACGCGAAGAACTGGAGCAAATACAAGAAGATGGTGGACGACCAGAAGGGGCAGGTCTTCGAGGAGAAAATGTACGAGGCCATCGCGCGGAAGGCCGAGGCGCTCATGGGCGGCACGGCACGGAAGGAAACCTGATTTTCAAAAAAATGAGTCTTCAAATCCACTGGCACGAGGGCCTTTTCCTCCAGCCGCACCACCTCCAGCGGTTTCAGAAAAATCTGTATGATCTCGTCGCGATGGGGCGCACGATCCAGATGCCGTATCCCTACGGCGTCATCGAGATGAAGCTCAGCTACGATGAACTGGAGAACAAGCGACTGCTCTTTGATCGCCTGCGTGTGATCACGCGCGGCGGCATCGAGATCGACTACCCGAAGAACGCGCATCTGCCGATCATTGACATCAAAAAGGCGCTCGCCGAGCGGCCGGGCGGATTCGCAGTCGCGCTCGCAGTGCCGCTGTGGGTGGATGAACGCGCGAACACCATCGAGATCGGCAGCAACACCGACCCGCGTGCGAAGCTCATCTACCGCGTCGCGGAAAAGCAGTATGCCGACGAGAACACGGGCGAGAATGCGAAGCCGGTCATGATGCGCCATTTCAACGCGCGGCTCATCCTCGAAGGCGAGGACGACTCGGACATGGAGATCATCCCTCTGATGCGGATCACGCGCTCCACGAACGAGGAATCCGGCATCCCGCGGCAGGATCCCGAGTTCACGCCTCCGTGCTTCATCGTGAATGCCTCGCCGGTGCTGCGCGAGATGGTGCGCGACATCTCCGCGCAACTCGAGGCGAGCCGCCGCGAACTCACCGTGCAGCTCACCCGCGGCGGCACCTTTGATCTGAACATGCTGCGAGGCGTGCAATTCGAGCAGATGTGGCGGATGCGCACCCTGAACAAATTCGCCGCACGCCTGCCTGCGCTCGCCGCCGCACCATCCGTCACGCCGTTCGAGTGGTATCTCGAATTGCGGGAATTGCTCGGTGATCTCGTCGCGCTCTACCCGGCTGCAAATGACTTCGACGTGATCCCGTACGATCACGACAATCCCCTGCCCGGCTTCCGCGAGGCGTGCGAAAAAATCCGCAAGTATCTCCGCGGCTCCGTCGCGCCGAGCTTTTGGAAGGTGGACTTCAAGCGAGACGGCCAGTGGCTCGCTGCGCAGTTTGAGGACAAGCATTTCACCGTGCCGAGCGAGTATTTCCTCGGGGTCCGCACCAAGCAGGACTCGCGCGGTGTCGCCGAACTCGTGGAAAATCGCGACGAGTTCAAGCTGATGCCAAAGAGCATGATCGAGCGCGCCTTTTTCGGCCTGCCGCTGAAGGAGGAGCGCCATCCCCCGCTCGAACTCCCAGCCTCCGCGGACCTGCACTATTTCCGGCTGAACCGGACCGAAGGCGCGCGGCACTGGGATCTCCTCACGAAGGAAAAATCCGCCTGCATCCGGTGGACGGATATTGATTCCGCCGATTACGCCGTGACGCTCTACATGGTCGTGCCACCCGAAGCCGCCGCCGCAAAATGACACTCCTCGAACTCTGCGATCCGCTCTTTCAATACATCTGCCGCCTCAACCGCGCCGGGCGCAAGGGCGGCCATGTCGAATTCACCACCGTGCGCTCCGAGGTCATCGGGACCTTCGACGAGCTGCGCAACCGTGCGGCGACCGACTTCAAGCTCGCGAGCCAGTTCAAGACGATGGAGATGCCGCTCATCTTTTTCGTGGATTCGCTCATCGCCGAGAGCAAGCTCCCATGCGCACGGCAGTGGAACAAGGAACGCATGGCCTTCAAGCGCGAGGAACTCGCGGGCGATGAGAAATTCTTCGACCTGCTCGACGAGACCCTCAAGGACACCAGCGACGAGGCGACCGAGCGGCTCTCGGTTTACTACACCTGCATCGGGCTGGGCTTCAGCGGATTTTACTTCAGCCAGCCCGAGTACCTGCGGAAAAAAATGCAGGACATCGCGCTGCGCATCCGCGGCTCGATGGAGAGCGATTCCCAGGCGCGCATCTGCCCCGAGGCGTACGAGCACACGGACGGGCGCGACCTTGTCGAGCCGCCGACCGGCCGGGTGTGGCTCATGGTCGTGATTTTCGTGATCAGCGCGATCACGGCCCTCGGGTGCAACATGTATCTTTTTTCAAAGGCGGCCGGCTCGCTGAACGACTCGCTCAAAGTGATTCTCGATCAGGGGACGAAAATCGTCCCCACAGTCTCCAAGTAAGCCATGGAACAGCTCTTCAATCTTCCCACGCCAGTCAAAGCCGTCCTCGCCCTGCTCACCGGCACCAGCATCGTCGGCGCAGTGGCGATGATCGACACCAAGCTCGCAGGTATCGTCGCCATCGGCCTCGTGCTGCTGGTCCTCGCGATTGTCGGCTTTCTCATGCTCCGCTCATGGGCGCGCAAGCGCAAGGCGCGGTCCATGGCGAACGAACTCACGCAGCATTCGGCCGCCGCGCCCGCGGGTGTGAACGACGCGGCAAAACGCGCGCGACTGGACGACATGCGCCGCACTTTCGGCGAGGGGCTCACGAAATTCGGCGGCGCCGACAACATCTACAAGTTCCCGTGGTATCTCATCGTCGGTGAGCCCGGCTCGGGAAAAACGGAGGCCATCCGGCATTCGAATGTCGGCTTCCCTCCCGGACTGCAGAACGAGATGCAGGGCGTCGGCGGCACCATCAACATGAACTGG
Source organism: Chthoniobacteraceae bacterium (assembly GCA_039922035.1). Taxonomy (GTDB): domain Bacteria; phylum Verrucomicrobiota; class Verrucomicrobiia; order Chthoniobacterales; family Chthoniobacteraceae; genus SXWH01. The sequence goes on along the minus strand of JBDSAR010000706.1, from coordinate 5,693 downwards.
TGGTTCTCGAACCAGGCCGTCTTCCTCGACACCGCGGGACGGCTCATGTTCGAGGAGGTGAAGCCCGGCGAGACGAACGAGTGGAAAGAGTTTCTGCAACTCCTCGTCCGCAACCGCCCCACCTGCCCGATCAACGGCCTGCTGCTCATCATCCCGACGGATGCGCTGATCAAGGACACCGAGGCGCGCATGAACGAAAAGGCCGGCAAGATCGCCGCGCAGTTCGAACTCATCCAGCGCACGCTGGACATCCGATTCCCCGTCTTTGTGATGATCACAAAGTGCGACATGATGAGCGGATTCCGTGAGTTCTTCGACGATTTCGCCGACGCCGCGAGCGTGAACCAGATGCTCGGCTGGTCGAACCCCGACGACCGCGACACACCCTTCGCGCCCGATCGCGTCACCGATCATCTCGCCACCGTCGTGCAGCGGATCAAAAAACGCCGCCTCAGCCTTCTCCGCGATCCCGTCCCGACGAAGGGCGAGGAGCGCCGCACCGACGAAGTGGACGCGCTGTATTCGCTGCCGCAGAGCATCCAGCTCCTCGCGCCGCGGCTGCGCCAATATCTGGAAAAAATCTTCGTCGCCGGTCCCTGGTCGCCGAAGCCGCTCTTTCTGCGCGGCATCTATTTCACCAGTTCCATGCGCGAGGGCGCGGCGCTGGATCAGGAACTCGCGCAGGCCCTCGGCCTCGGTGCGGATCAGCTCTCCGAGGCGAAGGTCTGGGAAAAGGAGCGCGCGTATTTCCTGCGCGACATTTTCACCGAGAAAGTCTTCCGTGAAAAAGGCCTCGTCACGCGCGCGACGAACACAAAGAAGATGCTCCGCAAACGCGGCCTGCTCCTGTGGGGCACCGCCACCTTGCTCTCGCTTGCGTTTGTCGGCTTCACGATTTACGCGTACCAGCAGTTCTCCGAAAGCATCAAGCGCCATAGCGATCTCTGGTCCACAGCGAAGAACACGGACGACTGGAAAAACGGTCTGTGGAAACCGATCGTGCATGGCGACAAACCCGGGGACACCGTCGTGAAATTCCACGGGACGGAACCGCCGATCACCGTCGGTGAGCGCCGGATGCCGCTTCTCACCTACCACGAGGAATTGCGGAACGCGGCGAACACCGACCTCAAGGCGGAAACCGGATGGGTCTATCGCCCGATGCTGCGGGCGGCAAATATCGAGCGCGACCAGCACAACGCGCAGCGCATCGTGTACGAGCGCAGCGTCGTCTTCCCGCTGGTGCAGGCCGGGCGCACGCGGATGCAGGAGGAAAGAATCGAAGCCGCCCCGGACTTGACTGAAGACCTGGATGCCCGCCTCGAACGCGAGGCTCACGCACTCACCGCACTGCTGCGAATCGAGTCCGACAAGATCAGCGGCAGCAAGAAGCCCGGCGAACTCTCTGACGCCGTGCTGATGCCCCTCCTCCAGTACGTCACCGCGAGCGGAACACCAGTGCCGGACGCGGAAAAACTGAAGCAGTTTCGCGCGGGATTTGAGGCGACCTACACCAGCAATTCATGGGTTCCGGAGCATCTGGAATTGGGCTCACTTTCGCTGGAGCAGAACGCGCCGATCAAGGCCGGTCTCGCACGCCTGCGTGCGCTTGCGGACAGAAGCATCAGCTCGCAGCTCGATAGCGCCGGGAAGATTGTTCAGATGAGGGACGACCTACGCGAGTTCCGAAGGATCGAGAGGGTGATGGACAGCACTGCATCCGGCCCGGGTGATTCCGCGGGCAAGGAGGCAACACTGAAGGCGCTTCTGGCGCAACTCGACGCGATCAAGACGGCCTTTGATGCAAAGCTGAAGGTCGCGACGGGCGAGAGGCTCATGAGCGGCGACAAGCCCTCCCTCAGCGGTGCCTACACTCAGCTTGTCTCGGGCAGCCAGTCGCAGTCGAACGCAAATTTCAAGCTCCTGCACGACGCCGTGAATCCGCACCTCACCAGCACGACGGCCAAGCTTTTCCCCGAGGTGGAGAAGGAACTTAAAAGCATGCAGGACAATCTTGCCGCGCAGATCACGGGCAAATTCAATGACAAGGACCGCGAGGAACTCACCCAGCTCGACAGCTATCTTGAGAGTTTCGGGGATCTCCGCCGCATCTACGAGGTCCGCTTTGCCACCTACCACGCCGCTGAAGCGGTCGCATCGAACAAGGATGACCTTTCCGACCTCATCGGAAAGGGCTGGGCCTCGTACGGCGCCGTGGTGAAGGATATCAAGAGCCAGCGCGAGCAGTGGCCGGCGATCAAACTCAAGCTCACGCCTCCCACCGCCAAGGAGATCCCTCCCCCCTTCGAGAGCACTTGCAAGTTTCTCCTCGATATCGCTGAGGAACGCCGTCTCAGCCTCATCGCTGCCGAGTATCTGCGGCAGACGAAACAAAAATTCGACGCGAATTTTTTCGGACCGCTCGTCAGCGGGACAGGCCCCGGGACTGCTGCGCAGCGCGATTTGGCGATGGCGCTCCTGGATAAGTGGAAGGGCGATGCGCTCGCCGGGGATTACGCGCGGGTGGATCCCCGCATCAAAGTGAAGCTCGATCAATTCATCAGCGCATTCGAGCCGATGAAGGCCGCCGCGGCCGCGGCCGAAGCCCGCACCAGGGCTGTCGCTGCTCATGCGGAACAAATGGCGAAACTCAAATCCACCGTCGTTTTCACCCGGCAGTCGCCGCCAAAATGGAAGAGGGCGGATGGCCAGGATATTTTTAACAGCACCGGCGCCACTTGGACCACTGGCTTTGGCAAGGCCATCACGATCAGGCTGGCCGACGACCCCGGGCAGCCTCCACCGCTCGCAGCCACCGTTACGGTTGAGACGTCTGAGGAAGGCCTCCGCACCGCCCGCGACAGCGGGGGTGCTGCCACGCTCTACTTCGAGGTCAGGGCGAATGGGGCCAAGCCGCCGCCACCGCCCGACATCGAGAGCATTCAAAAGGGACCGCGCAAGGCACCCATCAGCGAAATGCTCGCGCCTCCTGCCGGGCTCGATTTGCCAGCACCCCCGACTCCGGCCAGCACAATCCCGACCGCGCCGGAAACGGCGCCCGTGCCGACACCTGCACCTCCGAAAGGGAACACCCCCGCCAAGCGACCGGGGACCAAGAAAGGCCGCTGAGCGATGGCCAGTTGGCTCGACGGCATCAGCTCGAAACTGGGCAGTTTCATGGGCAAGCGTCCAGGGACTGCGCATGTCGGTGCATTCGGAAAACATCCCGGCTGGAACGATCACCTCGACGACATCGGACTCGACACCGAGCCGCTCATCGCGGCGAAGCAATACCTTTACGTGCAGGGCATCGGCGGGATCATTGATGCCGGGCAATGGGAGGCCCTCCCGGAAGGCGAGGCGCTCGCGGAATTCCGGCACACCTTCGTGTGGCTCGACGAACGCGATACACTCATCGGGAGGATCTGGTCATCGAGTGATGGGAAGGGCCGCACAAAATATCCGATGGTCGTGAGCGCCCATTTTTCCCATCGTGCCGCGCCCGGAATCCCGGACGCCACACCGCTGCTCGATCCGCTCGAACAATCCTGCCGCGCCACGACTTCGCCCGATCACGTTCGCAGCGTCATCGGCCAGGCACGCTTCGCTGCCGCGCAATTGCTCGAAGCCCCTGCACCGCTGCCTGCGCCGAAGCCGGATTTCGCACGCTCGCTCGGCATCGAGCCGGATTCTGAGGGTGCCACCCGCATCGCTTACGCCGTGGCGAATGATTTTGCGGCGCTCGAATCCACCGGCGTCGGCAAAGTCCGCATCAATCTCAAGCTCGGGCAATTCAAGGGGCAGGCGCAGCACATCCGCCTCCCTTCCGATCCTTCCCAGCCGATCGCATCGCAGCGCTTCTGGAGCGAATTCATCGCGCCCAACGTCCCGGCCGGCGCACCACAGCTTTACATCGCGCCTGCGTCCTCGCCGTGGCTCGACATCATCATCGGCCTGCCAACTTCCAGACAGCTCTTCTGCCTGCGCGCCGGGGAAAAGGCGATGCCGCCCGCGCACCACATTCCGTTCAATCTCCCCGACAACATCAAGACCGCCGCCACCGCGCGCTGGCGGAGTTTTCTCGGCGGGAACGGTGCCGCATAACGGCTGGAGATCTCGGCGACACACTTGCGCGCACGCTCGCGAGTTGTTCTGTTGGTGCAATCATGCGCCTCTTTTTTCCACTGCTGCTGACGACCGCGCTCACCTTCTCCCCCGCCTTCTCCGCGGATGAAGTGGACACGCCGAAACCCTCGAAGAAAAAGAACGACCGCGATCCAAAAGGCAACGCGTCATTGGAAACCGCAGAGGGCGCGATGAAAAATTTCGCCGTCGCGCCGGGGCTGCGCGTGGACGTGTGGGCTGCGGAGCCGCTGCTGGAAAATCCCATCGCGCTTTCATTCGACAATCTCGGCCGCGCGTTCGTCGCAGTAACGCAGCGCCGACGCACGTCCGTGCCGGACATCCGCAAGCACGAGGGCTGGCAGATCGAAAACCTTTCGCTGCGCACCGTCGAGGAGCGCATCGCATTTCTGAAAGCAAAGATGCCCGAGTCACCCGTGCTGAAACCGAAGAAGCCCGAGGACGACATCAACAAGGACGGGCAACTCGACTGGCGCGACTGGGCGGTCGAGTCGGAGGAGATTCGCATCGTCGAAGACAGCACCGGCTCGGGCCGCGCGGACAAGTCGCGTGTGCTCGCGAGCGGCTTCAATTCCGTCGAGACCGGACTCGGCGCGGGCGTGCTCGCGATGCCGGACGGCGGCGCGATTTACACCTGCGTGCCGGATCTCTGGCGCATCGCGCCGGATGGCACGAAGACGAAACTCGCGACCGGCTTCGGAGTCCACGTCGCATTCGGCGGGCACGACATGCACGGCGTAAAGATGGGACCGGACGGCCGCATCTATTTCACCATCGCCGACTGCGGCGCACACGTCGTGTCGAAGGAAGGAAAAACGATCCACATGCCCGACAGCGGCGCGGTCTTCCGCTGCTGGCCGAATGGCGACGCGCTCGAACTTTACGCCTGGGGCCTGCGCAATCCGCAGTCGCTCGCCTTCAACGATGTGGGCGACCTTTTCACCGGCGACAACAACGCGGACGGCGGCGACAAAGCCCGGTGGATTCACCTCGTCGAGGGCGCGGATTACGGCTGGCGCATTGGCTGGCAATTCCTGCCGAAGCTCGGCGCATGGAACAGCGAGGGCATGTGGCACCTCGACGTGGCGCAGACGAACGCCGCCATCCTCCCGCCCGTCGCGCACATCACGCACGGCCCCGCGGGCATCGCGCATTACCCCGGCACCGGGCTGCCGGAAAAATATCGCGACCACTTTTTCGTCGCCGACTTCCCCGGCGGCGTACGCCACTTCGCACTGAAGCAAAAGGGCGCGAGCTACGAGGTCGCCGGCATGGCGGGCGACGATCCGATTTTGCAAAACAACTCGCCGTCGGAAATGCGCGGCAAGCTGCTGTGGAATCTCTACCCGAGCGACGTGCAGTTCCCGCCCGGTGGCGGCGTGTGCGTGCTCGACTGGGTCTATGGCTGGGAAAAAACCGGTAAGGGCCGCATCTACCGCGTGCATGATCCCGTCGTGGACGCGAGCGCGCTCGTGCAGGAAACGAAGAAGCTGCTCGCGGAAGATTTCACGAAGCGCAGCGCGGATGATCTCGCGAAGCTGCTCGGCCAT
>JBDSAR010000705.1:0-2380 GCA_039922035.1 Chthoniobacteraceae bacterium | reverse complement strand
GCTTGATTTGCAAGATCCTGGAGCGGGACGAAAATCCCCGTTCTCGATGACAATCACGGCAGTGTGAGGCGTCGGCGAATACTGGTGCGTGCTTCCAAAGGAGCGCGCAATCGAGGCCTTCCGCCAGCCCGAGAGTCTCGCCTACGGTGAACTGCGACGCTACGAACTCGCGTGCAGCACCGTACCCAAAGTGAAGTTCGCGTTCTCGGAACTCTTCTCACGCATTTTCCTGACGGGCGCACAGTCGCCTCGCGAAAGTGATTCATGGACCGAAGGGACAAAGGAAAGAGCCGGTGGTCGAGCAGGCGCAATGTGCGAAAACCACCGGATCACGGAGAAAAAACATCTGTCCCGGAGGGGGCGGCGAAAATCTTGTGTGCGCGTTTTCCCACGCCCCATCCAAGGCGCGTTTGTGAAGCTCGCCGCAACAGGCTGCGGGACGTTATCGGTCCTCCCTTCTAGTTTCACTTGCTCCGCTTCCTCGCAAAGGAATCCCCCAAACGTGCGTGTCCGACATCGGAACCCGGTGAAGGCACCGCCCGGGCAGCGTATTTACGCGGAGAAAAGTGACGCTGCCAGTGCTGCGAGTGCGGCAGCGCAGGGCAGCGTGATGAGCCACGAGAGGACGATTTGGCCGACCGATTTCCAGTGCACCTTGCGCGTGACGATGCCGATGCCGAGCAGCGAGCCGACGCTTACGTGAGTGGTGCTCACGGGCAGCGAATGGAAGCTCGCGGTGTTCACGAGGATAGCCGTCGCGAGGTTCGCGGCGAAGCCTTCGCCGGGATTCATGCCGGTGATTTTTTTGCCTAGCGTCTCGGCGACATTGCGCGCATCGAGGAGGCCGCCGAGCGCCATCGTCACCGCGACCAGCGCGAAGTCCCAGCGCACGTCGAGCGCCTTCGCGACGATGAGCAGGGCGGCCATCTTCGGCGTGTCATTCAGCCCGCGCGCGAAGCTCGCCGCGCCGCCGCTGAGGAAGTGCAGTGTGTCGAGCGTGCGCGTGCGATGGTCTGGCAGCAGGCGCACGCCTTTGAGCAGGAAATAGATCAGCGCGCCGACGGCGATCGCGATGAGCGGGCTGAAGAATAGAGGATTGACGAATGTTTTCACCAGCGGGCCGAAGTGAACCGTATGATCACCTCCCGCGAGCCCTGCGCCGATGAGCGCGCCGACGAGCGCGTGCGTGGTGGAAACAGGAAAGCTGAGCCGTGTCGCGAGGAAGCTCGTGGCCGCGCTGCCCACCGCCACCGCGAGCAGGAAGGACGGCGACTGTGTGAGCGCATCCGGCACGAGGCCCTTGCCGCTGAAGGCCCCGAGCAGTCCGCGCGCGGCAAAGAGAGCGGTGATCGCTCCCGCAAAGGTCGTAAGCGTTCCCCACAGCACTGCGGTGCGCAGGCTGGCGGTGCCGCTGCCGTAGAGTGAGGCGACGCCCTTGAAGTTTGCATTCGCGCCATTCGTGAATGCGACGCAACAGACGGCGACAAATAGGAGTGTGATCAGCATGGGCGGGCGCTGCGTTGGGGTTTTATGCGAGACTTGCAAAGCACAACTGCGCCGCTGCCCGGAGGCAGCGGCGCAGTCGTCAATGAATCGATGGGAGTCCTTACTTGCCCGCGGGCTCGCCACCCGTTTCAGCAGGCAGAGACTTGCCGTTGAGCCAAACGTATTCCTTCCACGCGCCCTCGTAGAGCCGCACGTTCGGGTAGTGCGCGACGTGCTTGAGATAGAAGCGCAGCAGGCTGCCTTCGCGCGACGTGCCGCAGTAGCAGATGATGTGCTTGTCCGGCGTGATGCCCGCCTTTTCCAGCTCCGCCTTCGTCTCGGAGAACGGCTTGAACTTGTGCGTGTTGTCCTTTTCCATGAGCCGCGCCCAATGGAAGCTGATCGCGCCGGGGATGTGGCCCTTGCGCAGCCAGATTTCGTCGTTGCCCTGGAACTCGTTGATCGGACGCGCATCAATCAGAACGTTGCCCGGCTTGCCCGCATGCTTCTGCACGTCGGCGATGTTCGCGGCGGTCGCGGCATTCATTTTTTCCGGAAGGCTGCCCTTCGGATTTTGGAAGTAGTCCTGCGTCGGAGCAAAGCCCTGCTTCTTCCACTCGGGCAGGCCGCCGTCCACGATCATCACGTTTTGAAAACCGAACTTCTCCAGCACATGCACGACCATCGTGCTGCTGAGGATTTCGTCGTTAGGCAGCACGTCGCCGGTGGCGTACACGAGCTGCATCCGATCCTTGTCCACGCCCGCGCGGGTGAGCAGGGCCATCGTCAGATCGTCGGGCAGATACTGCACCGGCACGCCGTGATCGGTGCCGCGCAAGGTGTCGAACTCGAGGTGCTGGGCCGTCGGCAGGTGGCCGCGGAAATAGTCTTTGTA
>JBDSAR010000704.1:0-4316 GCA_039922035.1 Chthoniobacteraceae bacterium | reverse complement strand
TGGCAGTGGAGTGAGCAACGCCGGCATCCAGCTTACGACCAGTGCAACGATCACGGCCGGCGGCGGCAACATCTCGCTCACCGGCACGGGCGGCGGTGGCGCTGCCAGCAACACGAATCGCGGATTGCAGTTGCAGAATTCGGGCGTGATCGCGGCCACGGGCAACGGCACTGTCACCCTCATCGGCATCGGTGGCGGAGGAACCGGCAACAGCCATGGCACGCGGATCGTGCAGAACGCCTCGGTCACGGCAGTCAACGGGAACATCTCCATCACCGGCAGCGTCATGGATGGCACCACCGCCAGCCAGGGCTTCACGCTTTCAAATGCCGCCGCAGTCGGTGCGAAGGTGGAGACTTCCGGCAGCGCCGCCATCACGGTCGCAGCCGACACCATGGACATCAGCACCAGTGGCGTGACGGTGAATGCGGGCTCGAACACGGTCACGCTGCGACAGAAGACCAACGCAGTGGCCATCAACCTCGGCTCCGCCGTGGATACGACGCCGAGCACCCTGGAACTTGCGCAGGGGGAACTGAACGTCATCACCGCGGGCACGGTGCAGATCGGCGACGCAAATAGCGGGGCGATCAGCATCAGCGCGATCATCAGCCCGGCGAACTACCGGACGCTCGGCATCGGCAACAACGTTTCCTTCTCCGGCACCGGTGGTTTTTCCTCAGACATCGGGCCGACGGCGGCGGACATCGAGAAAATCACCGTCAGCGGCACGGTGACGATTGCTCCCGCGGCGCAGCTCACGCTGGCGGCCACGGGCGGCTTTGTGCCCGTGAACGGGCAGAGCTTTCCGATCATCACGAACGATCTGGCGGACGCGATCTCCGGCACTTTCTTCGCCTATAGCGAAGGGGGCAGCATCCCGGCGTTCCTCGGTTCGGGCATCACCGCGCAAGTCACCTACCTCGGCGGCACGGGCAATGATCTGGTCATCCTCACGAACCGCCCGCCTGTTCCGGGTGTCGTGACGGCATCGCGTTACCCGACCCAGCCTGTGAAGCTGCCGGTGGCTCAAATCCTCGCCGTGGCCACCGACCCGGATCTGGGTGACACGATTTCGCTGCTCAGCGTCGCCAACGGGGCGAACGGCACGGCGCAGATCGCCGGCGGCTACGTCATCTACACGCCGACGGGGAACTTCCCGATTTCGCACACCTTCACCTACGTGCTCCAGGACAACCACGGGGCGACGGCGACGGGGACAGTGACGGTGAACGTCCTCACGGACAATGCGCCGACGAATAACATCACCAAGTTCACGAAGATCGCGGGCTCGCCGGCAGTGGTGGATTTTGTGGGCATCCCCGGGTTCACGTATGGGGTGCAGTACAAGCTGGCCCTGGCCGACCCCACATGGCTGGACATCGGCCCCTTGACTATGAACGCCTTCGGAGCCGCGCAATTCACGGACAACGGCCCCGGCTCCGCCCCGCGCACCGCGGCCGCGTCGGGTTTCTACCGCTTCATCTACCCGGCGCCGTAATACGATGGGAGATTGCCCGGCGCCACTCGCCGCCGGGAGCCGTTCCACGATGCCGGCGAGGGCATTCCTGCCGCGCGGCTGCCTCCGCAGTCAGGTCGGCGTCGTCCATGGTGATGGCGCTTCGCACCAAGTCCTGCTGCTCCGCGAAGGACCGCCGTGGGATTTCAGAGAGGATTTCCGCGAAGCTCATGCGTGGAGAGTCGAGGCGGTGAATCGGTTTTCAACCCCGGTGTTCTCGGCTCGGAGGATGGATTTTTGAAAAAATCAATCTCTTATCCTTCAATCGCGCAATCTTCTATTGCCGGAAAGCTCGCCTCTCATACAACCTGAGCATGTCCCGGAAAATTCGCGCACTGGTTGCGGACTCGGAAAAGGCCGGATGGCTGATCAAACCCGGTGGAAAAGCCAGCCATCGGAAGTTTGCGCATCGCGATTCGGCGCGTAAAATCATCCTCAGCGGGCAGGGTGGTGCCGAGGCCCATCGCTAGCAGGAAAAACTCGTTCAATCAGCCATCCGCGAAGTGCAAAAATGAAAACCGACTACCTCAAATTCGTGCAGTGGAGCGACGCAGACAGACTCTTCATCGGCTACTGCCCCGACCTCTTCATCGGTGGCGTCTGCCACGGTGCAGACGAGCAAAAGGTCTATCGCGAACTCACCAAGCCGGTCGCCGGAGAGATCGCCGAAACCCAGCGCGCCCGCCGCGCGCTGCCCGAGAAATGCGCGCAGGTCACGATGCCGGTGGCGGTGTGATGTGGATTGAATGGCACGCTGATTTCGCTTAGAGGTCTTTCCATGAGCATTGCCACTCAGGAAATCATCCGCGTCTGCGAGGCGCTGCCGCAGGAGAAGCAGCGCGAGGTTGCCGACTTCGCTCGCTTCCTCCTCGCGCAGCAGGGAGATGAGCGTTGGGAGGAATTGCTGACCTCCGAGAACACGCGACCGAAGCTTGATGCCTTCCTGCGGGAATCCGCCGCCGAGGGTGGCGAGGAGCCGCTGGACGCGAACCGGCTGTGATCTCACGCACCCGCCCGAGTTTCTGGCGCGCGTATTCTGCGCTGGATCCCGTCGTTCGGGAGGCTGCACGCCGCGCTTACCGGCGCTTCGCGGAAAATCCGGATCATCCCTCGCTCCGTTTCAAGAAGCTCGGCGGTTACGAGCACGTCTGGTCGGTGCGCGTCAACGAGCAATACCGCGCCGTCGGAGAGCGTCGGGGCGATACCGTTGTCTGGGTTTGGGTTGGCTCACACAACGATTTTGACAAGCAATTCGGGTGATTTTCTCGTCAAGGGTTGCCCGAACTCAATGCCGGAGTGCCTTCACTTGCGGCCCTGCCAATGCCGGTCGTGCCGTGCGCTGTGGAGGACTGCGTGGACATGCAGCGTTTCTCCGACGATGGAAAAGAAGACGCGGTAGGGAAAGCGTTCGATGAGTACGCGGCGCATGCCGTCGCTTGGGCGCACGATTCGGAAGCGATTGGGTGATCCCTGCGCGCGGCGGATGGCAGTGATGACTTCGTCCACAAGTTCGTCGCCGAGGCCGGGGCGTTGCTCCTCATACCATGTCGCTGCATCCGCGATGTCTTCCACCGCGAGCGGCCTGACGATGACCCGCTGAATCATTGACGCGGCAGCCGTTGCGTAATGTGGCTCCGCAATTCCTCGAGCGGGATGCCCGCATCCGGATTGCGGCGGAAGTCCTCCATCCGTGCGTCCAGCAGGGCGTTTTCCTCCGCAGTCAGTTCCGAGTCATCGAGTGCAACGGCGCTTCGCACGAGTTCCTGCCTCTCAGCGAAGGACAGCCGGGGGATTTCAGAGAGGATTTCGGCGAAGCTCATCTGTGGAGTGTAAAGACGGGAAATGCGTTTTCAACTCTGGTGTTTTTCGCTCGGAGGGCAGTTGCAGCGAGTAATCTGTCGCTCCCTTGCCGACTTCGCGCGCTTCCTCTTCGCGCAGCAGGGAGATGAGCGGTGGGAGGAATTGCTGGACGGCAAGGACAAGCGCCCGAAGCTCGACGCCTTCCTCCGCGAATCCGCCGCCGAGGGAGGCGAGGCTGACATCCAGCATGTGATCGCCTGTGTCACGGGAAGCAAGCGGTTGTGAATCCTCAAAAGCTCCTGCGGCAGGCTTTGCAGAGTCCGGGGAATCTGCGGTTCGCGGAGGCATTGCAACTGGCGGCGGCTTTTGGTTTTCGCCATGTGCGGACGAATGGCAGCCATCACATCCTCTCCCGCGAAGGTGTTCCGCAGTTGGTGAATTTGCAGAGCGTCGGGGGCAGGGCGAAGGGATACCAAATCCGGCAGTTGCTCAAACTCGTGGAGAAGCATAACCTCACGCTGAAAACGTCCGAAGAATGAAAGACTACCACGTCAATATTTTCTACAGTGAGGAGGACGGCGGATACATCGCCGACATCCCCGACCTCGAAGCCTGCTCGGCCTTTGGCGCGACCCGTGCTGAAGCCTTGGCCGAACTGGAACAGGCACGGACGGCATGGCTCGAAGCCGCTCAAGCTGAGAACAAGCCGATCCCCGAGCCGCGCTACCGTCCGGTCATTTACCAGGCGGCCTGACCGCAAACTCCAGCGCAATGCCCGCTCCGGGCTGGCGGCGGGAGTCTTCCATCCGCGCATGCGTCAGCGCGTTTTCCTCCGCAGTCAGTTCCGCGTCGTCCACGGCGATGGCGCTGCGCACCCATTCCTGCCGCTCCGCGAAGGACAGTCGTGGGATTTCAGAGAGGATGTCGGCGAAGCTCATCGGTGGAGCGTCGATTCGGTGAATCGGTTTTCAAGCCAGGCGTTCTCGGCTCGGAGGAT
>JBDSAR010000703.1:0-5469 GCA_039922035.1 Chthoniobacteraceae bacterium | reverse complement strand
CGGCGAAGATGCGGCGCTGGATGTCCTCGATGTGCGCGAACTTCGCCATGTAAGCATCCGCGCCCTGCATCGGGCTGTGGACGGCGTTGTAGGCAAGGTGAAGAAACCACGGCTGCGCGCGATGCCGTCCGATGAAGTCGCACGCCTCGCGCGTGAAGGCGTCGGTGAGATTCGCCTTTTCATCCACCGGCTGGCTGCTGCGCAGGAGCGGATTATCGGTGTCGTATTCGTGCTCGTTGACGTTGAGGTGCGTGCTCCAGACGATGCGCCCATCCGGCGAAGCCCAGCGACCTTTGCCACCATCCGGCAGCGTCTTCCGCCGAAGCCAAGTCGTCACGCCCGCCCACGGCGGCGGCACATAGAAATGCCCTTCGTGCAGGAATCCGAAGAACTCATCGAACCCGCGTCGCTGCGGATGAAACGGTGCCGTCCCGCCAAGGTGCCACTTGCCCACCAGCCCCGTCGCGTAGCCTGACTCGCGCAAGCGGTCCGCGATGTTCTTTTCATCCACCGGCAAACCGATGCCCGGCGCTGCGTTCTTCGCGCCGATGGGATTGAACTCAAACCCAAACCGCGTCTGATACCGCCCCGTCAACAACGCCGCCCGCGAAGCCGCGCAGAACGGCGCAGTGACATAGCCACTCGTGAATCGCGTGCCGCTCGCCGCCAGCGCATCAATGTTCGGTGTCGGAATGTCTTTCCCGCCGTAGCAACCGAGTTCGCCATACCCGAGGTCATCGGCGACGATGAAGAGCAGATTCGGGCGCGATGACTGCTCGGCGAATGACGCGGAAGTCAGCGCCAAGCTGAAAACAAAGGCGAATAGTAGGTTCATCGTTGGCCTTGTTCGGAAGTGGACCCCGTCCGCAAGCTTGGCGTCTTCTTTTCAAATGTCGCGTGCTCGCCGAGGAGCTTCGCATAGCCGCCATTGAGCAGCCACGACTTCGCGGCTGCATTGCCCTTGAGGTAGGCATCCTAGAACGCGGTAGTGCCGGCGCAGATGAGCTTTTGGAAAACGGCGTCCTGCGCGTGTTTCTCCAGCGTGGCGGCCATGCGTTCGCGGCCGGAGAAGATGAAGTGGTCGCCGTCATTGAAGATGACGAGGCAGGTCTCCGAGCGGCTCATGTGATCGAACGGAGTGCGACGATCAGCGGCAGTGGTCTGCGGCAGGATTTCGAGGAAGTCCTTCGTGCCTGTCATGTGCATCACGGGGATTGTGATCGTGCTGAAGGTCTTGTCCAACTCGCGCCGATTCGCAGGCGCGGGTGCGCTCATTTGGATGGCGGCCTTGATGCGCGGTTCGTCGTAGCGCTTCGTCGCGCCGAGCGGCAAAATGAACGTCTGTCCTGCAAGCGCGAGCGTGGTGTAACCGCCGAACGAATGTCCCGCGATGGCGATGGATTTCAAATCGAGCCGGCCTTTCAGCGGCGAGGTGTCATCCGCATTGAGCTTCTCGATCTGGTCGATGGCAAACTGCGCATCCGGTGGACGGTTCACTGCGCTTGCAATGTTTGCCGCACCTTTTTGCAGCGCCTTCGCGCGCTCCGCGACCGGGACATCCTTCCACACGCTGTCATCGCTGCCGATATGCTGGATGTGGACGCTCACATAGCCACAGCCCGCCCAGTGCCGACCGAGATACTCGTATCCGTCGCACGAACCGCCGAGGCCGTGCGAGAAAATGATGACTGGAAAAGGCCCCGCGCCTTCCTTCGGAAAATAAATCTTCGCCGGCACATCGCGGTCGCGCTTGGAATCGTGCCAGTTGAGCTTCACGTCGGAGACTGCCTGGGACGGCGTCGGAGGAACGTAGGCATCGGAAGTGACTGAATCCGCTGCGAAGGCGTGGCAGCAGACGAGCATCAGTAATCGAGAGTAAAGCAGGATGATTTTCATCGGGTTGATCTATTCGTTGCAGAGCTTGGTTCCGTCGGGGGCTGTGACGCAGGATGGTTCATGAAGAAATCCCAGACGACGTCGGTGGCCCTCAGCTTGTCGGTGTTCTTGCCCACCATATATTCAGGTGCCTGACTGACGCCGCCAGCCCAGTTGTGGCCGAGGCCTTCAATGGTGATGAAGGCGATCTCTACCCCGTCGCGACCGGGGCCGTAGCGGCGAGTATGCACGCCGTTTTTCGTGTCATCCTGCACGGGTTTTTCAGGACAGCCGAGTGCCTTTGCCCATTTCAAAATGCTGTCGATGACCGGCGGCTTTGGCTTGCCGCCTTGATCCTTGCCGCCGATGGCCAGCTTCGGGAAGCCACCGTCGAGCGGATTCAATGTATCGGCGGTGCCGGTGAGGTAGCAGAGCGAAATGGCGCGCGCGGGCTTCACCGTCGCCGACCAGCACGCACCGGAATGCGGTGCGACGACCGCGATGCGGTCGGCGAGTTCGGCTCCAACGCGAAATGCCATCGAGGCGCCATTTGAGAAACCGGCCGCGAAGATACGGCGCTGATCAATCGCGTAGTCAGCACAAAGCTTTTCGATCACTGCGCGGATGAAAGTCACGTCGTCGACCTTTTGTTCAGCGGAATAGAACCGACCGGAGCCGTCGTTCCAGGACTGCATGTTATTGCGAAAGCTCGGCGGCTTCGCCGCATCGGGTCGCACGCCCTCAGGATAGGCGACGATAAAACTGTCAATGTCCGCCTTCGCCGACCAACCCGTTTCGTTTTTTGCATTGATCGCCGTGCCGCCAGCGCCGTGGAATACTATCAGCAATGGCGCGGGCTTCGTCTTATCGTAGCGCGGCGGGAGATGAATCAACGCATGGCGTTCCGCGCCGCCGACGGTGAGGGTCAATGAATCATGCCCCAGTGGAACGGACTGAGCGCGCTGTGCTGTGGACTTCACTACGAAGATTGAGCCACCAAGGACAACAATCAAGGCAACCAGCAGGAAACGGCGGAGGCGGGTGATGCTCATCGGCATGAAACGGATGACGTTGAACCCGCGGGATATGTTACGCGACGAAGTGAGCCGATGTGCCGAGGCTGCTTCACCCGACGATTTCCTTGATGACATCTCCCCCCGTTTGCGAGAGCTGTTTGAAGCGGCCGCCGTGGAAGTAGGTGAGCTTGTTGTCGTCGAGGCCGAGGAGGTGGAGGAGGGTGACGTGGAGGTCTTTCACGGGGTGCGCGACTTCGATGGCTTTCTCGCCGAGGTCGTCGGTGGCGCCGACGTAGCGGCCGCCGCGGACGCCGCCGCCGGCGAGGACGATGTTCATCGCCTTGGCGTTGTGGTCGCGGCCGAATTCGCCGTCCTTTGTGCGGGCTTTGTTGTCGGGCGAGCGGCCGAATTCGCCGCCCCACACGACGAGCGTGCTGTCGAGCAGGCCGCGTTGCTTGAGGTCGGCGATGAGCGCGGCCATCGGCTGGTCCACGGCGCGGATGCGCTGCGCGTGCGCGGTGGCGATGAGACTGTGGCTGTCCCAGCCGCCGCTCCACGCCTGCACTAAACGCACGCCGCGTTCGATGAGCCGGCGCGCGAGCAGGCATTTGCGGCCAAAGGAATCCGTGGGCTCGCGTCCGATGCCGTAGGCATCGAGCGTGCGCTTGTCCTCCTTGCTGAGGTCGAGCAAATCGGGCACCTGCGCCTGCATGCGGAAGGCGAGTTCGTAGCTGTCGAGCCGCGCGCGGAGTTCATCGGCGGCGGGATGATTGGCGAGCTGTTCGCGATTCATCTCAGCGAGCAAATCGAGATTTGCGCGCTGCATCGCGACGGTCGTGCCGGCGGGCGGATAGAGGTCGAGAATCGGCGAGCCTTTCGGGCGCAGCGGCGTGCCTTGATGCGCGGCGGGCAGGAAGCCATTCGACCAATTCGTCGTGCCGCCTTGCGGAAAACTTTCCTCGGGCAGCACGACGAAGCTCGGCAGATTTTCGTTCACCGTGCCGAGGCCGTAGCTCACCCACGAGCCGAGGCCCGCGTCGCCGCTGAAGCGGTTGCCGGTGTTCATCTGGAAGTTCGCGGTCGGGTGGTCCACCGAGTCCACCTGGCAGCCGCGATAGATGCACAGGTCATCGGCCACGCGCGCGAGTTGGTCGAAGTGCTCGCACATCCACAAGCCGCTCTTGCCAGTCTCGCGAAATTGAAACGGACTGCGCACGAGCACGCGTGCGCCGGTGTCCATTGCGGCGACAAATTTGCTGTCCTTTGTGAATGGCTGCATGTGCCGCTTCACCAGCTCGGGCTTCGGGTCGAAGGTGTCCATGTGGCTCGGCCCGCCTTCCATGTAGAGGAAGATGCACGCCTTGGCTTTCGTCGGAAAATGCGGTGCGCGTGCGGCGAGCGGATTCGTGGCGACATCGGCGAGCAGACGGTCGCGCAACGCGAGCGAGCCGAGCATAGCACCCATGCCGCCGATGAATTTTCTGCGGGAGCAAAGGGGGTTCATTCGAGGTAGAGGAAGGAGTTGGAGTTGAAGAGCACGAGGCAGAAGTCCGCGAGGGCGCGCGTCTCGGGGCCGACATCCCACGGTTGCAAATCGGGCACGAAGCCATCGGCGAAGATGTCGAGCGGCTCGTCCCATTCGTGCACTTCACCGGTCATCTCGCCGACCATCGAGCGGCACACGGACTTCGGGAGCGCGACGGGCTGCACCGGTTGCTCGCGATGCATCGCGGTGAGCTTTGCGATGTGGG
Organism: Chthoniobacteraceae bacterium; assembly: GCA_039922035.1. Taxonomy (GTDB): domain Bacteria; phylum Verrucomicrobiota; class Verrucomicrobiia; order Chthoniobacterales; family Chthoniobacteraceae; genus SXWH01. Next base: position 827 of record JBDSAR010000703.1, on the reverse strand, counting down.
TCAAAGCGCGCGTCGTCTCGGCGTCTGTCGCTTGGCGGCCAAGCACGAGTTCATAAGCGCGGGCGATGCGCTGGGTCGGCTCGGCGGTTTCCTTTTCCAAACGACGCGCGAGGGCGAGTGCGCGCTGATTCGACTGCACGCCATTGAGCAAGGAAAACACTTGCGGCGTGACGGTGGTGCTGTCGCGCCGCTCACAACTTAGGTCGGCATTCGGGCGGTTGAAGACCTCCAGCATCGGGTCTGGCAGGCCGCGCATTCGGAACGAGTAGAGCGTGCGCCGATGCCGGTCTTCGGGCCGCGGCGACGGCTGATACGCGGGCGCGACGCCGCTCATCACGTAGCGCGGTTGCAGCGCGGCTTCGAGATTGATTTCGGGAAACACCGGCGGCCCGCCGAGCGCGGGATTCAGTTCGCCGCTCACCGCGAGCATAGCATCGCGCATCTCCTCGGCATTGAGCCGCCGCACGGGAAAGGCCGCGAGCAGCGTGCCATTCGGGTCCGCCTTGCGCAGCGCATCCAGGTCGGAATGCCGCGCCGAGCGGCCATACGCGTCGCTCGTGACGATGAGCGTGTGCAGCTTCTTGAGCGACCAGCCATTTTCCACAAACCACGACGCGAGGAAATCGAGAAGCTCCGGCTGCGAAGGCCGCGCGCCATCTTGCCGAAATTGCTCGGCGTGGCCACGAGCCCGCGACCGAAATGCTGCTGCCACACGCGGTTCACAATTGCGCGGACCGTGAGCGGGTTCCGCGCATCCGCAATCCAGCGCGCCAGCACGAGACGCGGATTTTTTTCCTCATCGAAACCGGCTGCGACTCCCGCGAGCG
>JBDSAR010000702.1:0-10337 GCA_039922035.1 Chthoniobacteraceae bacterium | reverse complement strand
GCCGCGATCCTGTGCGAAGGCGAAGAATGTGCCAAGTGTCGCGAGCGAATTGTTGAAGCCACGCGGCGCGAGTCCGAGGCCGTCGAGGAACGTGCGGAGATCATCCGGTGCAATCGCATCCACGTTGCAATGGAAAGCCTCCGCGAATGCTCCGAGACGATAGCGGAGATCGGCAATGTAGGAAGTGCTCACGCCTTTTTCGGTTTTCGCTGTGATCATTTCCGCCACGGCATCGGCAATGAGCTTCGAGCAGATGCCGCGCCCGTGATGGCGCATGTAAAACCGCGCTGCCTCCACCAGTGAAAAGCCGTCGAGCTGCTTCTTGGCCTCCGCAAACTCCATCGCCGCTGCGTCAAGGCTCACGTCGAGATGTCGGATCGCTTCCAACGCACGACTGTAAATGATGCGGTCTTTTCCAGTGAGGTGCAGCGCCTCGTGATCGCCACGGGAAAGCTGGATGGCTTTCGCCTCGGCTTCCGCTTTGGCCTTCTTGAGGTCGGGGAAATTCAGACGGCAGCGCCGCCCTCCCATGTAGAAACTCACGCGAAAATAGGTGCCGCTCTCCTTGGTCTTGTCGCGGTAGATTTTCACCACAGACGACCCGTGGCGGATATTGAGAGGGAACTTCTCGGCTTTTGTCTTCATGCGCGGAAATGCGCAACTACTGTCCGAAAAATGTCCGAAAATGCAACCTGAGAAATTGCGGCATTCGGCAACTCACTTTGCGAATGCCACTTGAAGTGGCGACCCTAACGGGATTCGAACCCGTGTTCTCGCCGTGAAAGGGCGATGTCCTAGGCCACTGGACGATAGGGTCTCTTTGGAAAAAGAGGGGCGGAACTATGCGAAGCCTTGCGGCGCGCGGCAAGCAGTTATTCGGAAAAGTCAGTCGCGGCGTCGCGACGGGTGCGGACGGCGTGGGGATTTGCTCCATGCCGCGGTCTTTTTCCGGCCTGCCGGATTGGCCGTGGCCACCGGTTTGTACGGCATTGCGGATTTTTTCGGTGCTGCGGGTGCGCGTGGAGTTTCCTGAGTTTTCGCTGCCGGTGGGCGGCGTTTTACCGCTGTCTTCGGCTTGATCCTGGGCTTTGCGTCGCGCAGGGTGGTGACTTCCTTTTGCGAGAGGAAACGCCATGCGCCGCGCGCGAGTCCCTCGATGAGGATCGGGCCGATGCGGATGCGGAAGAGACGCTCCACCTCGTAGCCGAGTTTGTAGAGCATAAGGCGGATCTGCCGCTTGAGCCCCTGCCGCAGCACGAGGCGGATGCGGTTGGCCTTGATGACTTCGACGCCCTCGCATTTCGCGTAGCCGTGCTCGATGCGGAATCCCTTGAGGAGTTTTTCGCGATCATCGGGTGCGAACGGCCTGTCGAGCAGCACGTCGTATTCCTTTTCCACCTCGTGGCTCGGGTGCGTGAGGGTGTGCGTGAGGTCGCCGTCGTTCGTCACGAAAATGAGGCCCTCGCTTTCCAAGTCGAGCCGTCCGACGTGGTGCACGCGCGGCCAGTTCGGCGGGAGCAGTTCGAAAATCGTGCGGCGCTCGAATTCGTCGTCGGCGGTGCAGACGTAACCGGGCGGCTTGTGCAGCACGGCATAGATCGGCTGCTCGGTGTGGATGAGCCGGCTGCCGACTTTCACGGCGTCGGTCGGGAGAATCTGTGTGGCGAGATTGGTGACGACCCGGCCATTCACGCGGACGCTGCCTTGCGTGATGAGTTCTTCGACGCCGCGGCGTGAGCCGAGGCCGGCGGCTGCGAGAAAGCGGTTCAGGCGCATGGGAAAATGATCATGGTTCGGTAGTCGGGCTGTGCGATGGAAACTCGCGCATGATCGAGATTCGCACGGATTCGAAAATAGCCCAGCACTTCAGTGTCAGGTTCGGGCGGGCGCGGCATCTTTACACGCTCTCCGCACTTTCCTCAGCAGCGGGCGCTGGGACGTGCAGGAAGCACAGCAGCACGCAGTCGAGTGCGAGCAGCCCGGCGCTGGCGAGGAAGGCGACGTGGCCGTAGGCGCGGGCACCGTCGTATTTCACGAGCGCGTAGCCGAGCATGGGGCCGAGGAAACGGCCCATGCCGCCTGCGCTCTGCATGAGGCCCATGAGGCGGCCCTGCGCGTGCGCGTCCACGGCGCGCGAGGCGAGGCCGTTGAGCGTGGGTGTGGAGAGGCTGTTCCCGATGGAGATACCGGCGCAGGCGAGCAGCAGGAGGCCGATGCCGCTGCCGGTGGGGAGCATTCCAAGGCCGGCCATGCTCACGGCGAGGATGGCGGTGCCGATGATGGCGAGCGGCTTTTCGATTGGCTTGTGCAGCAGTCGCCGCACGACGCCACCCTGCATGAGTGCGCCCAAAATCCCGACGTACGCGAGGACGTAGCCGACGTGTGCGGCGTCGTAGCCGTAGCGCTCCGCACAGAAGAGCGCGAAGAGCGCGGTCATCACGGAGAAGCCGGTGACGCCCGCGATCTGGCTGAGCAGCGTGATGATGACGGTGCGTGCGCGACCGCCGCCGAAGACTTCGCCGAGGCTCGCCTTTTCCTTTGCCTTCGCGCGGATTTCCGGGGTCAGCGTCTCGGGCAGGCGCCACATCACGAGCGCGGCGTTCACGAGCGCGAGGCCGGCGGCGAAGTAGAAGGGGAAGGAGAGGTTCACCTTGCTCAGGATGCCGCCGAGCGCGGGGCCGATGACGAAGCCGAGGCCGAACGCCGCGCCGACGAGGCCCATGTTGCGCGAGCGCTGTTCCTTTGTCGTGCTGTCGGCGATGCACGCCATGGCGGTGGAGATGTTGCCACCGCTGATGCCGTCAATAATGCGGCCGATCATGAGCATCATGACGGTGGTCGCCGCGCCGAGGACGACGAAACCGATCGCGGTGCCGCAGATGCTGACGGCGAGGACGGGTTTGCGACCGATACGGTCGGAGAGTTTGCCGATGAGCGGGGAGCAGAAGACCTGCAGCAGCGAGTAGATGCCGACGATCCAGCCGAGCTGGCTCTCGGTGGCGTGGATGATCGATCCGCTCGCCGAGCCTTTCGCGTAGAGCGGCAGCACGGGGATGACGATCCCGAAGCCGATCATGTCAATGAACAGCGTGAGGAAGATCAGGCCGAGCGTCGTTCGGTTGTTTTTTGCAGGCGGGTTTTCCAAAGCGCGCGGATGAGAGCGTGCGCGGTGCGCGAGTGCAAATGGCAAATGCTGGTGCGGGCGAAAGTGCGCTGTGGATGCTCGCCGAGTGCCGAAAGCTGATTTTCAACGCAGAGGCGCAGAGGTGGAATGGAGAGTTGCGCAGAGTGGGAAAATGGGAATCCCTCCGCGCAACTCACCGCTTTTTCTCAGCGCATCTGCGTTGAGGCAGAGTTCCTGCGCGTTTCCTCAGTGGCAACCGCAGCCGGTGCTGCACGAACCGCCGCCCATGTTGCGCTGCATGTCCGCATGGCGCGGGGCGTTGCCTTTTGCCATGTAGCCGAGGCCGCCGGAAATCACGCGGCGGATCGGTTCGCCGGTCTCCGGGTGTTTTTTCAAAGGTTCGTCCTTCATGCTCTGCTGGATTTCGAAATGGCGGGCCGGTTTCGATTCGTCGGTCGTCTCGTAAACGTAGGTGGGCATGGGTGCACTCTCGCTCATCGCCGTGTGCGCGGCAAGACTCGGTGAGCTGGGCGGGACTACATCCCGAGCCAGCGCATCAGCAGCATCGCAACGATGCCGCCGGCGGCGAGCTCAATGCCGGTTTTTACACCGAGCGGATCGAGTTTGGGGTGGTAGGGGAACTTTCTCACGATTTCGGCATAGCATCGGCGATGCCACGGGCGCCGGCTGTATGGTTCGGAGGAAAGAATCGCTCAGCGGGTGCCCGCGGACCGGCGTGATTCGAGCCACTTTGCGATCTGCCACGGCAGGCCGAGAATGAAGATGAAGAGCAGACCTGTGAGATCGATCTGCAGCACGTAGAGCCAGCGAGTGTCGGAAAAAAGGTCGAGCATGCTGTGAACGGATGGACGGCTGCTGAGAAAGCCGTAGTTTCCACCGGTCTTGGCATTCACGGCGAGCGCGACCGCAAGATAGACTTGCGACCACATGGCCACGCGCATCATGGCTCCGCGCTGCGGGCGCATTTTGAACTCGAAGACCAGCCACAGCACGCCCGCTGGGATGCCGGAGTGGACCACGAAGAATGCGAAGATCCGCCAGAAGCCCGTCGAGTCGAGCGCCGGTGTGATGAGCGCCTGCGCGGTGCCTGCGAGTCCCCAGAAATAGGCGAGTTCGAAACAAATCTGCCGGCGCAGCGTTAGCGCCGCGACGGTCGCGGCGAGCGCCCAGTCGCAGAGGTGCATGGGCAGCGCGTAGTCGGCGGTGAGATCGCCCTCGCGCCAGACGGCGATGAGTGTGCCCGATTTTGCGCAGACGAGCGCGAGCGCGAAGAACCAGCAGATTCCTTTTGCAAACCGCTCCGAGTCGAGATGCCGGCTGAGGATCCACAGCAGCAGCGGGCCTGCGAAGGTGAAGATGAGGAAGGCGATCTGGATGGGGGGCATGGACGGGTGCTGAATGTGGAGCGCGGAATGAGGACGCAGCGCGAGCTATTTCATCTCGGCTGCGCAGGCATCTCCGCGAATGCAGACCAGCGGGGGATTGGCGGACGTGTGCTGTGATCGCACGGCCATGAATCGCGGGCCCGCTTCGCTCTAGGGGTGCATTCGCGTTCACCTGCGATTAAAAATACAGTGATCTTTGCTATTGAAACCTCCCCGGTGAGTTCCAGCATTCTGCAAAACTACTGCCCCATGCAAAACACAGACACTGTCGGTGCGCTCCTCCGCGAAAAGGCCCAGTTGCGCGACAAGGCTTCGGCCATCCAGACCATCCCGCCCTCAGCCACCGTCTTCGAGGCGATCTCGCTGATGGCCGAGCGGAATGTCGGCGCGCTTCCTGTGATGCAGGGCGGGCGTCTCGTCGGCATGCTCAGCGAGCGCGACTACACCCGCAAGGTCATGCTCATGGGGCGCACCTCGCGCGATACGCTCGTGAGTGAAATCATGACGCAGAAACCCGTGACGGTCGGTCCTGATAACACGGTGAGCGAGTGCATGGAAATCATGACCGAGGACCGCGTGCGCCATCTGCCCGTCGTCGAGGAGGGCGAACTCGTCGGCATTCTTTCCATCGGCGATCTCGTGAAGTGGATCATCTCCACGCAGACCGCGACCATCGAGCACCTCACGCGCTACGTGTGGGGCGAGCAGGTGGGCTGAGTGCTCGCGGCGGGGCCGCATCCTGAATCGAAACTCGCGGGAGTGGCATCAGCCTCCGCGTCTTCCTCGCTCGCGCAAAATGGAATCTTTCCCTCCGTCCCGCGGGCTTGCGGTGAAGCGCGCGGCGCGGAAAGGTGCGCGCCCAAGATGAAAACCCGTCTCCCTTTTCTTTTCGTGTCCTGCGTCTTCGCGTGTGTCTCCCTCGCACCATTGCACGCCGCGGAACTGCCAGGCGCCGGCGCGCTCGCGGATCTCGTCGTGAAGCAGTTTGACACGAACGGCGACTCCAAGATCGACAGTGGCGAATTGCAGGCGGGCGTGGCTTCAAGTTTCGCGGAAATTGACGCGGACGGAGACGGCAAGATCACGGTGGCGGAGATTGACGCGCTCGGTGATGTGCTCGGAAAGGAAATCGGCGAGACGGTCGCCGCAGTCGTGATGAAGCTGATCAAACCGCTAATCCTCTCGATGGACTCGGACAAGGATGGCGCTGTGTCGCGCGATGAATTCCTGAAGGCCGCCGTCGCTCTTTTTGCAAGACTCGACACGAACAAGGACGCAGAGATCACGCGTGCCGAACTTCTGCTGCTCCCGCTGAAGATGCTTCTGCCTGCGGCGAAGTGACGGCCTGGCTTGCTGCCTGCGCATTGCAGCGACCGTCTTGACAGCGGCGACGGGAGCGCGGACACACGCCGAGTGCCATTGCTCGAAGTCCGCAACCTGAAGGTCTATTTCCCGATCCGCACCGGCGTGTTCCGCCGGCACACGGATGATGTGAAGGCGGTGGATGACGTCTCATTTTCGATCGAAAAAGGGACCACGGTCGGTCTCGTTGGCGAGAGCGGGAGCGGCAAGACGACGATCGGTCGCGCGCTGCTGAAACTTTATCCGGCGACGTCGGGTCAGGTGATGCTGGACGGGCGCGACGTGCTGCCGATGAGCGAGGGGCTGTTTCGCCCGTACCGGCGGAAAATGCAGATGATTTTCCAAGATCCGTTCGGCTCGCTGAATCCGCGGCTGTCGGTTTTCCAGATCATCGGCGAGGCGCTGGAGATTCACTTTCCCGCGATGTCGCGCGAGGAGCGTCGTGCGCGGGTGGCGGAACTGCTGAAGCAGGTCGGGCTAAAGCCGGACATGATGGAACGATATCCGCATGAGTTCAGCGGCGGGCAGCGGCAGCGCATCGGCATCGCGCGGGCGCTGGCGGTGAAGCCGGAATTCATCGTGTGCGACGAGCCGGTGAGCGCGCTCGATGTGAGCGTGCAGGCGCAGATCGTGAACCTTCTCCAGGATCTGCAGGATGAGCTGGGGCTCACCTATCTTTTCATCGCGCACGATCTCGCGGTGGTGGAGCATATCAGCGATCACGTGCTGGTGATGTACCACGGCAAAATCGTGGAGAGCGCGTCGGCGGAGCAGATCTACGAGAACCCGCAGCACGACTACACGAGGAAGCTGCTGGCGGCGGTGCCGAAGTTTGCCTGACGCGCGGCCCCTTCGCAGATGACTCCGCTGCTGAGAAAACTTCTCGGGATGAACTGGCTGCTTTTCGCGGCGGTGCTGGTGATTGCGCTCGCGGGCATCCTTTTCATCCACGGCGCGTCCTATCTGCATCCGGCGGAGCGCTACTGGCAACAGCAGGCAAAATGGGTCGGCATCGGCCTGGTGATTTTTTTCGTCGTGACGCTGACGAATTACCGCTGGGTGAAATGGCTGGCCGTGCCGATGTATCTCGGGAGTGTCGCCCTCGTGGCGCTCACTTACACGGGCATGGGGGTGGAGGTGAACAATGCGAAGTGCTGGCTGCGCCTGCCGGTGATCGGGGTGTTCCAACCCGGCCAGATGGCGGCGGTCTCGGGAATTCTCACGATCGCGCTTTTCCTCAGCTACGCCCGGCGCTGGCATCCCGTGCTCCGGATCGCCGGCACGGGAATCATCGCCGCGCCGGCGATGGTGCTCATCCTGAAGCAGCCGGATCTCGGCATGACGATCGCATGGGTGCCGGTGATCCTCACGATGTTCTGGCTCTGCGGCCTGCCATTCCGCTGGCTTGCCCTGGTGTTGCTCACCGGGCTCACGATCATGCCGCTGGTGATGAATTTCGCGCTCAAGCCGTATCAGCGTGCGCGAGTGGTGACGTTCCTCGATCCGGATGTGGACCCGCGCGGCACCAGCTACGGTGTGAACCAGTCGCTCATCGCGATCGGCTCCGCGGGGATCAAGGGCAAGGGCTTCAAGGCGCCGGACACGCAGCTCGAACTCGGCCTCATCCCGATGGCGGAGGCGCACACGGACTACATCTTTGCGACGATCGGCGAGCAGTGGGGATTCCTCGGCGGGGTGTCGCTGATTGCGACCTTCGGCGTGCTCATCGTCGCGTGCATGATCACGGCTGTGCGCGCGACGGATCTGTTCGGCGTGCTCATCGTCGGCGGCATCACCGCGCAGTTATTTTTTCACGTCTTTCAGAATATCGGCATGACCATCGCGCTCATGCCCATCACGGGTCTGCCGCTGCCGCTGATCAGCTACGGCGGCACGTTTGCGCTCATGCTGATGTTCAGCTTCGGCCTCGTGAACAGCGTGTGGGTCCACTCGCGCGATGAGGCGGACGAAGCCGACGAGGCGTGATCGTCGCAGCTAGTTGCGCGCGAGCTTCTGCAGTCGCTTGAGCTTGCCGGCGAGACTGGTGCGGACAGCGGAGTTCATGCGGTCGATGAACAGGATGCCGTTCAGGTGATCCACCTCGTGCTGCACGGCGCGGGAGAGGAGGCCGCGGGCCTCGAATTCCACGACGGTCCCGTCGAGTTTCTTCGCCTTCACTTTCACCGATGAGGCACGGACGATATCGCCGTTCAGATCGGGGAAACTGAGGCAGCCTTCGACGCCTTCCTCGGTGTCCTTGCCAAGTTCGATGACCGGGTTCACGAGGATCATCGGCATGTGCTCGCCGATGCCGACGGACTTGCCGCTGATGATCATCTCGCTCGGGCGATCCTCCACGCCGCTCACGTCGATCACCATGAGCTGGATGGGCACTCCGACCTGCTGCGCGGCAAGCCCGACGCCATTCGCGGCCCGCATCGTCTCGATCATGTCGTCCGCGAGTTTGCGCGCGCGTTCATCGCCGTCGCTGACCTCAAGGCCTTTTGCGCGCAGCACCGGGTTTCCGTATTTGACGATTTCGATGACCATTTGTGACGAGAATTAAATCCGAATGATGAATCGAAGGGCGAGCGGATAATTTGGCCATATCTGGATTTTCATCGCCGCACCGTCGTGCCGGGTTGCCTTCCCTGCAGGTTTCGCTTTGTTTCGCATCATGAAAATCCTCCAAACACTGCTCATCGCGGCAATCCTGAATTTCACCCCGCACGCCATTTCCGACGAGCCGAAGCAGCCAGCAGCCGCCAAGGTATCGCCGGTGAAAGACGTGACACCCGACGAGGCCGCGGCGCTGATGAAAGACAAGCCCGGCGTGCTCGTGCTCGATGTGCGGACGCCGGATGAATTTGCCGATGGGCACATCGCCGGCGCGAAGAATCTGGATTTCCTCGGCGATGATTTTGAAAAGGGACTCGCCGCGCTGCCGACGGACAGGCCGGTGATCGTTCACTGCGCAGCGGGGAACCGCAGTTCGAAGGTCGTGGCGAAAATCGAGGCGCTGAAACTGCCGGTGCAAATCCTGCACATGAAAGCCGGCTTCAACGGCTGGAAGGCCGCGGGCAAGCCGGTCGAGATGACTGCGGCGAGGAAGTAGCCTCACACGGCGCTTGTGTCGGAGCCGCGACACGCCAAACCTTTCTACCCCGAAAAAATCTCCCATGAAGAAAATCCTCCTCACATTTGCCGCCTTCTCCGGCGCTGCGTTCGCTGCCGATCAAGTTTTTGTCGAGGCCGAGAGCTTCCGTGAGCACGGCGGCTGGTCGCTCGATACGCAGTTCATTGACAGCATGGGCTCGCCGTACGTGCTCGCGCACGGGATGGGCGAGCCGGTGAACGACGCGGCGACGGTGGTGAAGTTTCCGTCGCCGGGAAAATACCGCGTCTGGGTGCGCACGATGGATTGGGTCGCGCGCTGGAATGCGTCCGGTGCGCCGGGAAAATTCCAGCTCGTCGTGGATGGCAAGCCGCTCGCGGAGACGTTCGGCACGAAGGGCAAGGCGTGGGCGTGGCAGGACGGTGGCACGGTGGAAATCGCGACCGGCGAGGTGCCGCTCGCGCTGCATGATCTCACGGGATTCGAGGGCCGGTGCGACGCGATTTTTTTCACGAAGGACGAGGCATTCACGCCGCCGAACTCGAATGATGTGAACGACGCGTGGCGCAGGAATGCGCTCGGTTTTCCTGAAAAGCCGGAGGACGCGGGCAGCTACGATCTCGTTGTGGTCGGCGGCGGCTACGGCGGGACGGCGGCGGCGATTTCCGCGGCGCGGATGGGCTGCAAGGTCGCGCTGGTGCAGGATCGGGCGGTGCTCGGCGGCAATGGATCGAGCGAGGTGCGGGTGTGGGCGATGGGCGGCACGCGGCGCGGGAAGTATCCGAATCTCGGCGAGATCGTGGAGGAGTTTCAGGATCAGGCGAAGCTGTCGCCGGGGACGTATGAGGAGTTCGGCGACGACAAGAAGGAGCAGCTCGTGCGCGCGGAAAAGAACATCGCGCTGTTTTTCAGCAACCGGGTGATCGCCGTGGAGATGAAGGACAAGCAGCACGTCGGCGCGGTGATTTCGCTCGATGTGCGGACGGGGGCGAAGCGCAAGTTCACCGGCAAACTTTTCTGCGATGCGACGGGACACGCGACCGTCGGCATGCTCGCGGGCGGGGATCACACGATCCGCGAGACGGAGCATCTCGGCATGTCGAACATGTGGCGCTGGAAGACCACGGACGCGCCCGTGAAATTCCCCGCGACGCCGTGGGCGCTGCCGCTGACGATGGACGACTTCCCGTATCCGCAGCGGAATCACGCGCAGTGGTTTTGGGAGAGCGGCTTCGACAAGCATCCCATCACCGGCCTCGAAGACATGCGCGACTGGAACCTGCGCGCCGCGTTCGGTGCATGGAACGCGATGAAGAACGGCGCGGGCGCC
>JBDSAR010000701.1:0-4224 GCA_039922035.1 Chthoniobacteraceae bacterium | reverse complement strand
GTGCAGGCGATGCTGAAGGCCGAGGGCGAGACGATCGACTTCCGCGCGACGATGCGCGACCCCGTGCCGGAAGCGGAAAATTTTTGCGCGATTCCGCTGCTGAAGGATCTCGCGCTTGTCGTGGACGGCGACGAGAACAAGGGTGCTCCCGCGGAGAAGCGCAAACGGTTCGCTGCAGTCAAACTGCCATCGGGAAACAATGGAGCTGGAAGGCGTCCAAGAATCGCCAGCGCAGTGCTCGGCAGTCATTTGGATGTGAAGGCATGGGCCGAGTGGCTGCGCAAAGAAGGCACGCTGACAATGCCCGCGGATTCGGGTGACGCCGCACGCGATGTGCTCGGGGCGTTGTCGGAACACGACGGCGTTTTTCAGGAACTCACAGCCGGACTGAGTCGTCCCAAGGCCCAGTGGACGCCCGAATGGAAGACCCGCGAGTTCCCGGAGAACCTGTTTTCCATCGCCCTGCCGAACTACGATTCGGTGAGGGGTGTGGGTCAGACGCTGGCACTGCGCGCCATCGCCGCGACTCGCGCAGGCGAGCCAGCAAAGGCGCACGAGAGCGCGCTGATCCTTACGCGTCTCAGCGAGACGAGCATGAACGATCCATTTCTGATCGGGCTGCTCGTCGGCGCCGCGGATACGCAAGTGCTGTGCGGTGTAACATGGGAACTCTGCGCTGCGCATCTTGGGACTGCTGAGGATTTCGCACGTTTGGAATCCGCCCTTGCACAGCGCGATTTTCATCGCGCGCTCCTCCAAGCATTTCGCAGCGAGATGGCCGCTGCCGTGAACACGCTGCAAAATTTGAAAGTCGCACGGGGCAGCGCGATTGAACTTTTTACGATGATGAACAGCGAGACCGGAAACAATGGCGGCCTGCTCGCCAGTCTCGCGACCCGCGCCGTGCCATCCGGCTTCCTCGACGCCAGCACCGCCGTGCTCGCTGATCGTGAATTTCACCACATGATCAAGCCGTTGCGAGACAAGGGCTGGGCGGCGGCTTTCCAGGCAGCGAAGGATTTCGAGCGAGAGATCGTGTCCATGAAACCGAAGGCATGGATGCATCCCTCGTGGATCATGACTGCGATGATCGCCCCAGCCATCAACCGTATCACCTACGGTGCCGCCTACGCGCAGACGCTCATCGATCAGGCTGTCATCGCCTGCGCGCTGGAGCGCCATCGCATTGAACGTGGAATCTATCCCGACTCGCTCGATGCCGTGAAGCTGGCGGATGGCAAATCGCTGCCGCTGGATGCGATGAATGGCAAGGCCATGGGCTATCGCAGAACCGCCGATGGAAGATACGTAATCTGGAGTGTGGGCTTTGACGGCAAGGACGACGGCGGCAAGCGCGTGCTCGACGAAAAGAAGCCCGAGGACACGAAATTCCACGATGCGAAGTATGTCGGCGACTGGGTCTGGGATTTCCCGGCGAAGTAAGGCTGCGGCTTTGTTGCCGACACGAATGCGGCGCTCGCGCCTCGGGCTGCCCGTCGCCGGCGAATTCCCGCATCGTGTCTGCACAGACGCCAGTCAGGAACGCATCCTTGTTCATCGCGATACTGTCACCTACACTCGCTGCGCTCATGAACCTCCGGCTCCTTCCAGCTTTGACTGGCATCCTGCTCGCTGCGTCCGCGAGCGCCGAGCCGAGCTACAGGAACTTTGACGAGCCGCCGCACAATTACCACACGGCGCAGTTGAAGGATCGGTTCACGAAGCTGAAGTCCGATCTCGAGTCGGGCCACATTCCGCTGGATCGCAGCAGCGAAAAGGCATTCGTGATCAGCCTGCTGAAGGCGCTCGATATCCCCGCCACGTCGCAGATGCTCGTGTTCTCGACGACGAGCCTGCAGCTCCGGTTCATCACGCCGCGGAATCCACGCGCGATCTTTTTCAACGACGGCCTCTACCTCGGATACATCCCCGGCGCGAAAATCGAGATCCTCTCGATGGACCCGGAGCTTGGCGCGATTTTTTACATGTTCGACATCCCCACCGACTCGCGGCCGATCGCCGTCGAGCGCTCGGAGCGCTGCGTGAATTGCCACACGCGTGAGGACACGGGCTTCGTGCCGGGGATCGTGATCAAGTCCGTGATTCCCGGCCCGACGGGCGGCAGCCTGAAGACATTCCGCAAGGAGCAGACCGGGCACAGCATTCCGTTCACGGAGCGTTTTGGCGGATGGTACGTGACCGGCGACCGCGGCATCGCGAGCGAGTGGGGGAATGTGATCGGTCGCTATTCGGGCGACGACATTTCAAAATCGGTCATCAAGCCCGGACAGCTTTTCGATTTTGCAAAGTATCCCGTCGCGACGAGCGACATCCTGCCGCAGCTCGTGCATGAGCATCAGGCGGGAGCTGCGAACCGCATCCTGCAGGCTTCGTATCGCGCGCGCACGGCGTTCCATGTGGACAAGGGAACCCTCACTCCCGCGCATTACGCGGAGCTGGATGAACAGGCGCGCGGTCTCGTGAAATACCTGCTCTTCGCCGACGAAGTGCCGCTGCCCGCGAGCGGCATCGAGGGCGACGCTGCATTCAAGACGGACTTCCTCGCGAAGCGCCGCGCGGTGCAGGGCGCTTCGCTGCGGGATTTCGATCTGCGCACGCGGCTGTTCAGGAATCGGTGCAGCTACATGATCTACAGCCCGGAGTTTCAGGGCGTGCCTGCGCGGATGAAGCAGCAGATCTACATCCGCCTCCGGGAGGCTCTCAGCGTCGAGAAACCGATGAACGAATACGCGTACCTGCCCGCCGCTGAGAAGCAGGTGATCCATGCGATCCTCAAGGGCACGCTGACGGACCTTCCGCAGGGCTGGTGATTTTTCCGGGCACGAAAAAGGCGTCTCCCACCTTCGCAGGAGACGCCGGTGATTTTTCGGAAGCGCTGCTTACTTGGCGGCTTCGAGCGGGGCGTTTGCGGCCTTCCAGCCGGAGATGCCGGCGGAGAGGTGCTTCACGTTCGTGTAGCCGAGTTCCTTCGCGGCCTTCGCGGCGGCGGAGTAGGCGTTGCACGTCGGGCCGCCGCAGTAGGCGACGACGAGCGCGCTTTTGTCAGCGGGCAGGGACTTGGCGAGTTCCGCCTTCTGTGCGCGGAAATCAATCGCGCCAGGGATGTGGCCGGCCTTGAACGAGTCGGTGCCGTTCACGTCAATGACGGTGACTTTCTTGGCAGTGATGGCGGACTTCAGCTCACCAATGCTGATGTCCGGGAATTCGCCGGCCTGTGCGGTCATTGTGACAAACGCGGCTGCGAGGAGTGCGAGGATTTTTTTCATGTAGTTTTTGGTTGTTGTTGGTTCTGAGTTTTCGCCCCACCCCGTGAGGGGAGAAGCGGAGAGGGATGCCTCACCGCGTGAGCGGCAAGTATCAAAGAGCGTAAATGCCCGAAAGTTGCGAACCTTTGGGCGGTTTTTTGTCGGGCATCACGATACCCAGTAATCGTTCCGGCTGTGACTTTGGATGCCGGAAAAAAGCGTGGCCCTATTTCAGCCGCGAAACTTCGCGGTGCCGGAAGCAGCACGTCAGGTGATCGTTCACCATGCCGGTGGCCTGCATAAAGGCGTAGCAGATCGTCGAGCCGACGAATTTGAACCCGCGCCGGAGCAGTTCCTTGCTCATCGCGTCGGACTCCGGTGTGCGCGCGGGCACATCCTTCATTTTGAGCCGTCGGTTTTGGATCGGCTTGCCGTTCACGAAGGACCACAGCAGCGCGTCGAGGCTGCCAAGTTCCTTTTTCACCGCGAGGCAGGCTTTCGCATTCTGGATCGTTGCCGCGATTTTCAGCCGGTTGCGGACGATGCCTGCATTCGTGAGAAGTTGTTCGACCTTCTTCGGCGTGTAGCGTGCGATGCGCTCTGCGTCGAAATGGTCGAACGCCTCACGGTAGTTTTCGCGCTTCGCGAGAATCGTGGACCAGCTCAGGCCCGCCTGCGCGCCTTCGAGGATGAGCATCTCGAAAAGGTGCCGGTCATCATGCACAGGCACGCCCCACTCGGTGTCGTGGTAGGCGATGTCGAGCGGCTTCGTGGGCCACGGGCAGCGGATTTGATTCGTCATTTTGTCTCGAAAGGAAAAGCGCCCGGATCGCTCCGGGCGCTTTGAATTGAATCGGCCCCAGTTTCGGCGACTACGCGTTGTACCATTCCTGCCACTGCTTGCCCACCTTCAAGCCTGGCGTCGGCACGGGATATTTGCCGTCCTTGTCGGAGAGCA
>JBDSAR010000700.1:0-1619 GCA_039922035.1 Chthoniobacteraceae bacterium | reverse complement strand
GAGAACCAGCGCTACGGCGGCAACCAGAAGCTCGGCTACCGCTACGCGATTGACAATGGGTTCGACATCGTCGCGCTCGTTCACGGCGACGGGCAGTATGCGCCGGAGAAATTGCCCGAGCTGATCGAGCCGTTCATCAAGGGCGAAGCCGATGCGGTCTTCGGCTCACGCATGATGCGAAAGCAGGATGCGCTCGCGGGCGGCATGCCGCTTTACAAATGGATCGGCAACCAGGTTCTCACGGCCTTTGAAAATTTCGTGCTCGGCACGGACCTGAGCGAATTTCACAGCGGCTACCGGCTCTACTCCGTGGAGGCGCTGAAAAAGATCCCCTTCGAGCGGAACGCAAACGACTTTCACTTCGATACCGACATCATCATCCAGCTCCACTTTGCCGGGATGCGGATCGTGGAGCTGCCGATCCCCACTTTTTACGGCGACGAAATCTGCCGTGTGAACGGGATCAAGTACGCGCTCGATTGCTGCCGCGCGGTCGTCCGTGCAAAACTTCACAGCAAAAATCTGCTCTACGATCGCAAGTATGACGTCGGCCCCGTCGAGGAAACCTACGATCTCAAGCTCGGCTACGACAGCAGCCACGAGCGCGCGATTCAGTCCGTGAAGCCAGGCGCGCGGGTGCTCGATATCGGGTGTGGCCGCGGCTACGTCGCCGAGTTGATGGCGGAAAAGGCCGCACACGTCACCGGCCTCGATCAGTATTCTCCTGAGAGCAGCGCGAAGCCGAACGTGCAATACCGGAAATGGAACATCGAGGCCGAGCCCGTGCCGGTGGATGTCGCCGATTGCGATCAGATCTTCATGCTCGACATCATCGAGCACCTGAAGGACCCGGAGGCCTTCATGGAAATGCTCCGCGCAAAGGCCGTGAACAAGCGGCCGGAGATCGTGCTCACCACGGCGAACATCGCTTTCTTCGTCACACGGATGATGCTTTTCCTGGGGCAATTCAACTATGGGCGCAAAGGCATCCTCGATCGCACCCACACGCGGCTTTTCACATGGAACTCGCTGCGGGAACTTTTCGAGCAGACCGGCTATAACGTGATCGAGATCCGTGGGATTCCCGCGCCGTTTCCGAAGATCCTTGGCAACGGGGTCGTGGGCAAGGTGGTCATGGCGGTCAACGGGTTCCTCACGAAGGTGTGGGGATTCCGCAGCCTGTTCAGCTACCAGCTCTATGTCCGCGCGCAGGCCCGTCCCACGGTGCCGAACATTCTCCGGCAGACCATCGCATCGAGCGAGAAGCTGCGTGAGGAGATCAAGCAGCAGGCGGCGTAAAGTGCGGTGAGGCATCCGCGCCCGCGACGGTGGGCGTTTTTCCTGACGCTGCGGATTCTCGCGCCGGGTGCGGTCTGAAAGCTGCTTTATTCATCGGGATCATTTCCAGCCTGAATGCATCGCACCTTCGAAAAAAAAGCTTATACCGGCATTGCCGCCGCCCTCGCCGTCTTTCTGGCGGTGGCGTCGGTCGTGATTTGGCAGATTTCCAAGCATGCGGAGGCGCGGATGCTCGGTCTGGCGGCCGTATTCGGAGGCGTGGCCGCCTCGCCCCTGCTCGGGTATGCACTGGTCCTCGTGCGGAGGGGATCGCGCGATAA
>JBDSAR010000699.1:0-20610 GCA_039922035.1 Chthoniobacteraceae bacterium | reverse complement strand
GGCGCACATATTCGGCTGCAGCAGTGGCGCAAAGTTTTTCGTCGTTCGCGATGCGCTTGCTTGCGGATGCGCGCCATTTTTCGAGTGCCTCCCAGAGCGCGAGGTGCGGCTCCTCATCGAGTTCCATTTCCACGCTCTCGACGACGTCGCGCACGAAGCGCTTGTGCGCGCCCGCGAGCCAACGGCGGCGCGTGCGCAACATGCGACGGTGGATGCGATACGTCTCGCTGATGTGCAGGTGCAGCTCGTGCTGGATCGCCTTCGCGTCCGCGCCGGGCTTGGCGAGTGCGGCGACGAGTTCCTTCACGGTCGGATCGTTGGGTAGCAGCGAAGCGAGCTTCCCAGCGTGCAATTTCACCAGTGCGGGCACGGTCGCGCTGCGCAGCGCGAGGAATGCGCGGCCCAGTTCGACGCGGCGTGCGGTGCGCTCCTTGAATTCGGCGAGTTTCGTGACGGAATAATTTTCCGGGTCGAACAGCTCCAGCAGCGCGAGGAGGTCGTCGTCGTGATGCAGCACGGGCGTGGCGGAGAGCAGCAGCAGGTGCTTCGAGGCGTGTGCGAGCTTCAGCGCGTTGCGCGTGATCGGCGACTCGGGCACGCCGTGGCGCGCGACGATGCGGTGCGCTTCGTCCATCACCAGCACGTCCCATTCGCCTTCAAGCAGCGCTTTGTTTTTTGCAAAATCCGAGTGCGCAAACACCTCGGCGTCGTCGAGTTCGAAGCGCATGTCGAGTTCCTCGCGCCACTGGCGCACGAGCGCGTCGGGAGCGACGACAGCGATGCGCGCGTCTGGTGCATCAAGGCGAATTTGCCGGAGGATGATGCCCGCCTCGATCGTCTTGCCGAGGCCCACTTCGTCCGCGAGCAGGTAGCGGATGACGGGATCGTGTAGCACACGATCCGCCACCTCGGCCTGGTGCTGGAGGATTTCGACCTTCGAGGAGATGAGCGCAGGCAGCCCGTGCGAGAGCTGGTTTTGCTTCATCAACTCACGCAGCAAATCGGCGCGCTGCTGGAAAAAGAAGGGCGTCTCCTGCGCGAGTTCCGCGAGCACGACGGACGGATCATCGCCGGACAAATACGAGCGCACGGAGAACGCATCCTCGCGCATCTCGGTGAGCGTGGTCGCGCCGGGAAAATGCACGAGGTAGCTGCGCATCGGCCCGAAGGTCTGCTTCGGCGCGACGACGCGGCCGTAGCGCACGACTCCATTTTCCGAATGAAAAACGCGCGTCTGGCTCGGCAGGGGCGGGTGGCCGATTTGATCGATCGGCGCGCCGGCCTCGACGAAATTCACGACATCCGTGCGGAAACGCAGCATGACTTTTGCGCCGTCGATCTTCGTGACTTCGGCAAAGCCCGCATCGCGCCGAGCGAGCGCGAGCACCTTGCAGCCGACAAGCGGCTTGAAGCGCAGCACGGGCGGCGGCGGTTCAATGGGATCAGCCGGTTCCTTTGCCGCGACTTTTTTCGCGGGCTGCAAAGGCTTCGTGGCTTTCGTGGGATTCGCAGTTTTTGAGACAGCGCGTTTGGCGGATTTTTTTGCGGCGGGCATGGGGGAGAAAATCGGTGCGCGGATTTCTACTCAGGAAAACGAACGATGCCAATGCCGGTTCGCGCGGGGTATCTGCACTTGCCAGCGGATGGGGTAACGCAAAGCCGCGAAGGCGCCAAGAAATGGCAGCGGCTGCGAAGCGCCATTGTTGGGCCGACGACCCGTCGGCACGCGCAGGCTTTCGGATGAACGCCATGCGCTTTGGGAAAGACTGCCGTGCGGATGCCATTTTTGGCCAGCGCTGCCGACGGTCGTGGGCGTTACATTGGCCCGCATTCCGTCTTTTCGCTGATCCGCGAGGCGGATCACGCGGTGCGCCAGGTGAGTCCGGTGATTTTCCCGTGCGCGGCGTGCTGAGTGTCGTGGGCGTGCAGACGGAGGACGGCGCCTTTTTTCGAGAGTTTCACGTCCACCCAGCCGGTGACCTCGGTCGCGGCGAACGGATACGCGACGGCGGGGAGATTCACGAGGTGCAGGCCGTCCTGCTCGGCGCAACGCCAAGTGTGAGTGTGGCCGAAAAAGAGCGCCTTCACCTGGCGGCGCGGGAGCAGGATCGCGAGCAATTCCTCGGCGTCGGTGAGCCCGGTTTTTTTCTCGGGTGTCGGCGTGACGGGGTTGTGGTGCACCATCACGAGGGCGGGTTTCGCGGTGTTGGCGTCGAGTGCTTTGACGAGCCATGCGCGCTGCTCATCGCCGAGCGTGCCGGGGGTTTTGTTGACCTCGTCGAGCGAGTCGAGGAGGAACCAGTTTGCGCGTGTGCCTTCGACGATGGAGACATGCTTGCTCGCGAGCGGCGGGGCGGCGGGGCGCGCGTTTTTCAGCGAGGTCCAGAAAACGTCGCGGTCGTCGTGATTGCCGAGCGTAAGGTGCAGCGGGAGGCCGGCTTCGCGGAGCGGCGTGATGAGCGAGGAGAATGTGGCGTAGTCTTCGGCGAGGCCCTTGAGCACGGCGCAGTCGCCGTTCACGAAGACGCCCGCGGGTCGAGCTGCGAGGGCGCGCACGCCGCGCACGGCGGCTTCGAGGTGATCGGTCATGTTCACATCGCGCAGGACTGCGGTGCGGTCGGCGGCGATGTGCGTGTCGGAGAGAAGCGCCCAGAGATCGGGATCGGCTCTTCTTTCCGCGGCGCGGAGTGCGGGGAAGGTGAGCAGTCCTGCGCCTGCTGCGAAAGAGCGGCGGAGAAATGTCCGGCGGGAGAGCGGGGGGAGATGCAGTGGCATGGCGTTGCGGGTAGCTATTCCGATGAGGCATGGCAATCGCGGGGTGCGCCATCGTCCCGGCACCCATGGACGGTGTCACTTGCCCTCGCGTTTCCCTGCCCGCACCAGCACTGAAAAAAAGACGGGCCTGCGGCGTTGTTTCGAGGCCACCGGGACGGGTGACGCTCCACTTGCCTACGATCCGTAGCTGCCTTCGACCCGCTTGGCGACGTCGAGGTAGCCGTAGTCCACCTCGTAGATCTGCTTCATGCATTCGAGGTACTCTTCCTTTTTGCCCATTTTTTCGAGGACGATTCCGAGACGGTAGGTGATGTCTTTTTTTGTCACGTCCATCGCGGTCGTCTCGCCGGCGGCGTCGCGGAATTGCTTCACGGCGATGTCGAGCATGTTTTTCTCGACGTAGCACTGGCCGAGGAGGTTCATCGCCTTGAGGCGGGCGTTCGGGTTTTGCTTTGCGCGCTGGAGCTCGGGGATGGCTTCGGTGAACTGCCCGGCCTTGATGAGTGTCTCGCCGAGTTCGTAGCGGAGCTGGAGGTCGGTCGGGTTGTCGGCGACGCGTTTTTTTGCGACTTCGAGCGAGGAGGATGCGCGCTGGCGGCGGAGGTCGCTGAGTTCATCCACGTAGGGCCGGACCTCGGGGTCGTTCTGATCGGGGACCTGCGCGAGCCAGTCCTCGAGCACCGTCATGCGGCGCTCCATTTTTTTGAACTCAAGGTCGGAGCACTTGCGCGCGATGCTCGGGTCGCCGCCTGCGAGGATCGAGTTTGTGTGGGTGTAAAACCAGATGGCGCTTTCGAGGTATCCGTCCGACTGCTCCGCGGGCTCGGAGCTGGCGACCGCGGCCTCGAACCACTGCTCATACAGCAGCGCAATGCGGCG
The DNA here is from genome assembly GCA_039922035.1 of Chthoniobacteraceae bacterium. Classification (GTDB taxonomy): domain Bacteria; phylum Verrucomicrobiota; class Verrucomicrobiia; order Chthoniobacterales; family Chthoniobacteraceae; genus SXWH01. The sequence goes on along the minus strand of JBDSAR010000699.1, from coordinate 16,956 downwards.
TGCGACATCCACGTTGTTCTGGTTTTCCTCAAACTGCGGGTAAAGCTCGCTGATCTGCTGCGCGATCTGCTCGCCGGTGCGGACGATGCGCGATTTGTTTTCGAGCGCGACGGCCTCGTCCTTTTTGTGGATGAGGTCGCGGAAACTCATGGAGCCGCTGCTCGCCGAGACTTCCTCCCAGCGCCCGGATTTCATCGTCGCGGAGGCCGAGGCGTCCTTGGCCTTTTTGTTCGCTTCCAGATCGGCAGGGTTGATCTGCACGATGCGGTTATAGACGGCGACCGCCTTGTCGTTTTCACCCATCTGGATGTACTGGCTCCCGAGCTGGTGCAGCAGTTTCGTGTCCTTGGGATTTGCACCGACGAGGGTCTCGATCGCGAAGGCCGCGGTCTCGGGCAGGTTGGCCTTGTTCGCGGCCTCCCACAGGAGCTGGTTGCCCTGCAAGCTTTTGGGGTCACTGCCGAGCGTCTTCTCCGCGAGTTCCATCGCGGCGAGCGGATCCTTTTTCAAAGTCGATCCGGCGGTCATGCCGAGCGTGGTCCCGGCGAGCGAGAAGCCGGATTTTTTTCCCTCCACGCTCGCGAGCGCCGCCGCGCGGAGCAGCTTGCGACCATCGAGGAAGCCGGGCACCTGCTTCAGCACGGACTGCATGAGCTGGATGGCATATCCGTGATTGCGGATTTCGTTGGCGTGTCTCGCCTTTTGAAAGAGCGCACGCTGCGCGTCAGTAAGTTCGTTTTCGTGGATCGTGGCCATGGTCTGGGGTGGGAGAACGTATCAGCTTGCCGCCCCGGTGACAATGTTCACGCGCAGCCTTTTTTTCGGAGAAAATGGCGGCCCGCCTGCGCAAGGCCACCGCGGCGGTCCGTTCCGCGGCTACTTCCCGGGGGCCGCAGCCTTCTTCGCACCGAAACCCACCATGGTCTTCACGGATTCAAATTCCTTCTGTGCGTTTTCGCCGAAGTTTGAGATGCCATTCTCAAACAGGACGACGAAGCAAAACGTGGAGGCCACGAAGAGCGCAAACCATAGTAGGGAGCGGATGAGAGCCATGAGTTGGGAAAGCCTTACCGCAGATTGCGTGCTAGGACAACGGTTTTTCGGTGGCGTCCCATTTTGAATTTGGAAACCATGAATCCAGGAAAGGCGCACACGGGCACTCCTTGCCCTCGCGCCCGATACTCTCCTTCCGGGTTTCGTGGATTCCAAATCAGAACGCCACCGGTTTTTCCACCATCCCTCGCGCACCGCGTGTCACACAAACGTGTCCAATTTGTACTTGCCGAATCGGTCTCCGATGGCATGGTTCCAGCATCCCCTGAATTCTTCCGAATCCCAACCCGCACTGATAACAATATGAACCTACGTCTTTCCTCCTTCGCAACGATGGTGCTCTGCGCCCTGTCTTTCCTCTGCTGCACAGCAACCGTGGCGCAGGCGGCTCCCGTAATTGGCACCGCTTCGAGCAAGGGTTCTTTCAAGGTGGAGGGCGTGACATCGCAGACCGGCGCGCTAATCGAAAACGGTGCGAAGATCCAGACCGGCGCCAAGTCGGTAAGGGTTTCGCTGTCCCGCGGCGGCTACGTGCTCATCCAACCGAACTCCAAGGTTCGCGTTTATGATTTCCCCGATCAGCCGGTTCGGATCGATATCGTTTCCGGCGGGGCTGAGGTCCATGACGTTCCGAGAGTTGCGGAGAACAATGGATACGGCACGGGCACGGATCCCGATCAAGGCGAAGGTCCCGATCAAATCCCCTTCAATGCAGCGGCCGGTTCCGGAAATTTTCCTTTCCCGAGCATCGGCGGCGGAGGGTCAGCCAATTCCAGGCTCCCAATCGCCAACGCCAGCGGCGTGGTGATCGGATACGCAATCACCGATTCCAGAGGCATGATTGTGGGCTTCACCGATGCCAGCGGAAGGGTGCTCGGGAGTGGCGCTCCCAACGGAACTCCCATCAGCGGCATATTTGGCGAAGGTGCGACCTTCCTGTAGCATGGTGGGATCGCCCGGTGCGTGAAATGGGCACTGGCCGTTTCAGATCCGTAGGCTGCCCAGAAAGTTTCCGACGGAATCGGGGTTGGGAAATTCCGCTGAGCCTCAGGCAGACTTGCTTCACTCAGCGGTGACCCCCGGGCGAATGGTGTTCCGCTCGATTCATTCCCGCGGCCGCAGATAATCCGGAATGCAAGCCCGAGCCCCACAGCCTCCGCGATGAATCAGCTCCATGCCATTCTGATTCTTGCCGCCATCGCGGTGATGCAACTGCTGTTCGGCGGCGGTGATGGGACCCGGGCTATCTACACCCTGCCCGCGTACGCCCTTCTGGGAATTTCCGGCGTGCTCGCAATATACTCGTTCTGGAAGGCACCCGCGAGGTTGGATCGATCCTGCCTGGTCGGAGTCATCCTCCTTGCAATTTATGGATTCGTCCGGATCGCCCTATCGCCATCCGCCTGGCTCGCCGGATTCGATTTCTACGCACTTCTTGCGGCACTGCTCATATATTTTGTCACGGCGCTGCTGCTCACCGGCCAGGGAGCGCGCTGTGCGGTTGTCTGCGGGCTCATGGTTCTGGGAGTCGGCCATGTGGCCGTCGGAATTTATCAATTTGCCAAGGATACCCATTTTCATCCTCTTCTGTCCGGTGGCCGTGGCGAAGCGGGTTTTCGGGCTTCGGGATTTTTCATCTCGCCCAATCACCTCGCCGGCTTCCTCGAGGCCGCCCTGCTTCTTGCGACGAGCCTCTGCCTTTGGGGCGGATTCCGGGCACGCGGAAAATTATTGATCGGCTACCTCGCTTGCGTCTGCCTTGCGGGACTCGTGCTGACAGGCAGTCGGGGAGGCTACCTGAGCGCCGCGGTCGGCCTCGTCGTCTTCACCTGCCTGAGCATTTGGACCCTGCGGGCTCGCCTCTCGCACAGGCTGCTCCCGCGCATCGTCGGACTCATCGCAGCGATCACGCTGCTCGGCGGAGGCCTCGCTTTCGTCGCGGATCGCAGCTTCGCCATCCGCACGCGCGCAAACACGGTGTTTGATTCCACCGATGTCCGCCTTCAGCTCTGGGAGGCCGCGTGGAAACAGTTCAAGCTGGCGCCGGTTTTCGGCACGGGCAGCCGCACCTACGTCTATTACGGCCGCATGTTCCGCACACCGCAGGTGGATAAGGATCCCGTCTTTGCACACAATGACTGGCTGCAGACGCTGGCCGAATATGGCATTGTCGGCATCCTGCTCGTCGTCGCCTTCGTCGCGGCACACCTCCGGCACGGGTTCCAACGCTGGACGAGGATGGTCGGTCGTTTGTCCACCGCCACGATCGATCCTGGGGAGAAACACGCACTCGCGCTCCAAATCGGAATTATCAGCGCCATCGCCGCGTCCCTCGCTCATGCGATGATGGACTTCAACCTCCACATCCCGGCAAACCTTCTCCTCACCGCGCTTCTTTTCGGGATGCTCGCCACCCGACGGAAGCGGACGGATGAGCAAAAGGACTCCTGGCCCGCGCGATCGGTCCACGCCATCCCAGCCGTCCTCGGGCTGTGGATGCTCATCGCGGCAGTACCGCGGATCCCGGGCGAACTGTCCGTGGAGGCCGCCCGCGGGGAGTTCGAGGAGGGGAAAATCCCCCGGGCGCTCGAAGACGCCGGCAAGGCAATCGGACGCGGCGCGCGAAATCCGGACCTTTATTTTCACATCGGCGAAGTGCAGAGAATCCTGAGCCATGCCCTCCGCACCGAGGAGGAAAGGCGCGCAGCGCTCGAGGATGCCGAGGAAGCCTATGCGGAAGCGGTCGCGATTTATCCGCAGGATGTGGGGATCGTGCTGCGCGACGCGTGGGCGCTCGGCCGGCTCGGACGTTTCGAGGAAGCGGAACCACTCCTCGTCCGCGCCAAGGAACTCGATCCGAACTCGCCGAGGCCCTGGCTTTTTTCCGCATTGCACTGGAAACTCCGCGGCATGCCCGCCGAGGCGCTCGAGGATTATCGTAAGGCGGTGGCACTCGGCCCGGGCTGGATCTTTCACATCCTCGCAGAACTCCACGAGAATTTTGATCCCGCGAGGATGGAACAGCTCCTGCAGGACGCACGGGCCGCGGAGCCCAAGTGACGCGCCGCATGTGAACATGGCTCGACGCACCGTGCGGACCGCGCCATGAACCGCTGCACCACCCGTCCCCATGCCGCGCAGCATCCTCGGAATCTCCGCCTACTTTCACGACAGCGCCGCGGTGCTCGTCACGGACGGCGAGGTGATCGCCGCCGCGCAGGAGGAGCGCTTCACGCGGAAAAAGCACGACGCATCGTTCCCCGGGCACGCGGTCGAATACTGCCTGCGCGAGGCGAGGCTTGCGCCGGAGAAAATTGACTACGTCGCGTTTTACGAGAAGCCGCTGCTGAAATTCGACCGACTGCTCGACACCTTCGTAGCGACCGCACCTGCGGGCCTGCGTTCGTTCATGATGGCGATGCCGCTCTGGATTAAACAGAAGCTCCACCTCCCGCGTGAAATCCGGTGCGCTCTCGGCGGCACGTTCACGAAGCGCATCGTGTTTCCCACGCACCACGAGAGCCATGCGGCGTCCGCATTTTTTCCATCGCCGTTCGAGGAAGCCGCGATCCTCACGCTCGACGGCGTCGGCGAATGGGACACCGCGAGCATCGGCATCGGTCGCGGCGGAAAGATCGAGCTGCTGAAGACACTCCGCTTCCCGCACTCGCTCGGGCTGCTCTACTCGGCGTTCACGCATTTCTGCGGCTTCCGCGTGAACTCCGGCGAATACAAGCTCATGGGCCTCGCGCCATACGGGGAGCCGAAATACGCGGACGTAATCCGCCGCGAGCTGATCGATCTGAAGGACGACGGCTCGCTGCGGCTGAACATGCGGCACTTCAATTTTGCCGGCGGCCTCACGATGACGTCGCGCTCGTTCGCCAAACTTTTCGGCGGCCCGCCGCGCAAGCCGGAGGACACGATCACACAGCGCGAGATGGATCTCGCCGCGAGCATCCAGAGCGTGACGACCGAAATCGTGCTGCGAATGGCGCGTCACGCGAAGGCGCTGACCGGTGCAAAAAACCTCTGCCTCGCCGGCGGTGTCGCGCTGAACTGCGTCACGAACGGCGCACTGCTGCGCGCGAAAATCTTCGACGACATCTGGATTCCCTCCGCCGCCGGCGACGCGGGCGGCGCGCTCGGCGCGGCGATGTTTGTCTCGCACCAATTGCTTGGCACGCCACGCCACGCACAGCCAGGCGATGCGCTGAAGGGCGCTCTGCTCGGGCCATCTTTCAACGACGATGAAATCCGCGCGGTGCTCGATGCCGGCGCACTGCGCTACCGGCATTTTGCCGACGAAGCCGGGCTGCTCACCGAAGTCACCGGTGCGATCTCGGAAGGCAGCGTGGTCGGCTGGTTCCAGGGCCGCATGGAATTTGGCCCGCGCGCGCTCGGTTCGCGCAGCATCCTCGGTGACCCGCGGAATGCCGGGATGCAGGCCCGCATGAATGTGCGGATCAAATTCCGCGAGAGCTTCCGCCCGTTCGCACCGAGCTGTCTCGCCGAGGATGCGAACCAGTGGTTCGAGCTGGATCGCGAGTCTCCATACATGCTGCTCGTCGCGCCCGTCCGCGAGGAGCACCGGACGAAGCTCGACGACATCCAACGCACGGCGATGTGCGATCCCGATCTCCGCAAGCGCGTGAATGTCGCGCGCAGCACGCTGCCCGCAGTCACGCATGTGGATTTTTCCGCGCGCGTGCAGACGGTGAGCGAGGAGCGCAACGGGCGCTACTATCGCCTCATCCGAGAATTCAGCCGCCGCACCGGCTGCGGCGTGCTCGTGAACACCAGCTTCAACGTGCGCGGCGAGCCGATGGTCTGCACGCCCGGGGACGCCGTGCGCTGCTTCCTCGCGACGGACATGGACATGCTCGTGCTGGAAAATTTCGTCCTGCAAAAAACGGAGCAAGCGCCGATGCCAGCCTCGGAGCGTGAGCGCCATTTGCAGGACTTCACCCTCGACTGAAACCACAGTGATCAACCCATTCCGCGAAACCAACTGGAAGGCCGGCACGCACGAACTGCGTTCATTCGGAAAAGTGATCGCGACCGGCTTTCCGATCGTCGCGGCGCTGCTCGGTGCATCCGGGTGGCTGCGCTCGCACGTGTGGCCGGCGTGGACGCTTTGGCTCGGCGGCATCGGTCTGATCACCGGGATCGCGGGCATGCTCGCGCCACGCGCAGTGCGTCCACTTTATCTCGCATGGATGGCGCTCGGATGCTGCATCGGATTCGTCGTCTCGAATCTCGTGCTGGCCGCGATTTACCTTCTCGTCGTCACACCGATCGGCCTCGCCTTGCGACTGGCCGGGCGCGATCCGCTGCGCCGATCGATCGATCGCGGATGTGCGACCTACTGGGAAGACGCGCAGAAATCGGGCGACGCGGAGCGGTATTTCCGGCAGCATTGAGCCATGCAGAAAGACCCCGGTGCATTTGAAAAGGCCGCGCGATCCCGGCCACCGGGACTGTGGCGCGAGCTGTGGTCGCTCCTTCGCGAGAACAAGAAATGGTGGCTGCTGCCGATCATCATCGCGCTGCTCGCGGTGGGTATGCTTATCGCGCTGGCGGCGGCGGTACCGGCGGCGGCCCCATTCATCTACAGCTTTTTTTAGGGGATATTTTCGCGGCGGCGGCGCGAAAGAAACTTTGACTAACCGCCGCGGACTTTCGTCAATGGCAGGGAAGACCGGCGGTCCGCCTGCCGGGAAAATTCAAAATCAAAATCCAACAAAGAAAACCCAGATGAAACTCAAACACCTGTTCACGCTGCTCGCGGCGTTCGCCATCACCGTTCCTGCAATCGCCGAGGAAGACACGCCGCTTGGCAAGGAGATGGAAAAAATCGGCAAGGCGCTGAAGGCCGTCAACCGCGACCTCGCCGATGCCTCGAAGAAGGCCGACAACATCAAGAAAGTCGCCGACGCGAAAGAAGCTTGCGCCGCTGCATCGAAGTTCGAGCCTGCCAAGACCAAGGAAGTGCCCGCCGCGGAGAAGGCGAAATTCATCGAAGGCTACAAGGCCTCCATGGTCGAGATGGGCAAGGGCCTCGATACGCTGAAGGCCGCCCTCGAAGCCGGCAAGGCAGACGACGCCAAGGCTGCGCTCGACAAGCTCAACGCCGGGAAAAAGGAAGGCCACAAGAAGTACAAGGCCGACTAGTTCACACTAAAGGCTGAAGGCCAAATCGGTTTACCCAGAGGGGCGGTGCGCCAGTCGTGCCGCCCCTCTTGCCTGCCCGCACAAAACACGCACCTTTCCCGCATGACGCGCAACGAACTGCTCGACCTCTATTTCATGGACGCACGGGCGAAGCTGATCGATCTCGCGGCGTTCCTCGATCGCGTGGATCGCGGGACGGGCGATGCGGATTTCCGGCTCGCGGCGTTCCGCACGGCGCTGAAGGAACTCGAAGGCGGGCAGCCGACGCGGGCGAGGGATGTGCTGCTTTCGCTGAGCGATCCGACGAGCGAGCCGATCGAAAAATCGCCGGGCAAAGGTGCGGTCGGTGCGTGGCCGGGAAAAACAGACTGACACGGCGATGCGCTACATCGAACCTCACGGGCACATGGTTTCGCGGACGACGGACGACTATCAGGCGATGGTCACGGCGGGCTGTGCGGCGGTATGCGAACCGGCGTTCTGGGCGGGCTTCGATCGCAGCGGCGTGCAGGGATTTTACGATTACTTCTGCCAGCTCACGGACTATGAGCCGAAGCGTGCGGCGAAGTTCGGGCTGCCGCATTTCTGCTGGCTGTGCATCAATCCGAAGGAAAGCGAGGACATGAAACTCGCGGAGGAGGTGCTCTCGATCATCCCGGAATTTCTCGCGCGGCCCAATGTGCTCGGCATCGGCGAAATCGGGCTGAACAAGAACACGCGCAATGAGCTGAAGATCCTTGAGCGACACGTGGACCTCGCGGCGAAGCACGGGCAGATGATCCTCGTCCACACGCCACACCTTGAGGACAAGCTGAAGGGCACGCGGCTGATCCTCGATGTGCTGAAAAGCGACAAGCGCATCGCTCCGGAGCGGGTCATCATCGATCATGTCGAGGAGCACACGGTGAAGATGGTGCTCGATACCGGGATGTGGGCGGGCATGACGCTCTATCCGGAATCAAAATGCACTCCGGCACGGGCGATTGATATTTTGGAGAACTACGGTGCGGACCGCATCTGGATGAACAGCGCGTGCGACTGGGGCATCAGCGTCCCGCTCGCGGTGCCGCGGACGATTTTGGAAATGCGCAAGCGCGGGTGGACGGAGGAGCGCGCGGATGCGGTGGCGTTCGGCAACCCGATGCATTTCATGTCGCAGAATCCGCGTTTTCGCATATGATCGGCCGCATCTTGACACCTAGCCTGAATCCGCTCCCCGATACTTTTTCCGCGATGGTTCGCCGGCCTCTGCCTCTGATTCTTTGTGCGTGCATCTCCGCGGCGGCTGCGCATGCGCAGGACGTCCCGCCACGCCCGGTGGTGATCGCTTACCCGAATGCGAAGCCCGCCACCATCCCAGGCAAAATCATCGGGGCGGGCGAGGCTCCGGAACCGAACCCGGTGCCCGCCGAAAAACCCGCGGTGCCCGCCACGCCGCCCGTCCTCGACTCTTCCCCGCAGCCAAGCTGGGAGACGCAGAGGCTCGCGCACAACTATACCTTCGCGATCCCTGCGCCACGCGGCCAGATCACTGACCGGAACGGCGTGCCGCTGGCACAGACGCGGGTCGCGCACAATCTCGCGATCACTTTTCCCACGCCGGCGAAGTTCTCGGATGAGGAAGCCTCGCGCTTCATCGCGGAGCACGTGCGGCGCGCGCAGGAAATCACCGGGCGGCCTCTTGCCATCGATCCCGAAAAGGCGCTGAAACACTACAAGGATCGCAGCGTGATCCCGCTGGTGATCGCGCAGGACCTCAAGGCGACGGAACTGGACCGGCTCAAGCGCAGCCAGGCACCGGGGCTGACAGCGATCCCTGTTTACCTGCGCACCTATCCCCAAGGGCACACCGCCTCGCATATCCTCGGCTTCGTCGGCCGGCGAGGCGGCTTCCCGACCGGGGAAGTCGAGAACAATGAGCTGCTGTGGCCGGACTTCGAAGGGCGCGACGGCATTGAGAAATCATTCGACAGTCAGCTCACCGGCAAGCTCGGCGTGATGCACGTGTCCTTTGACTCGAAGGGGCAGAAGTCGTCTGAAAAAATCATGGCCCCGCCGCGGCCGGGGCAGAATGTGGTGCTCTCGCTGGATCTGAAGATCCAGCAAAGTGTCGAACGTGCGCTCATCGCCGCGCGCCGGCCCTGCGCGATGGTGGTGATGGATCCGAAGAGCGGCGAGATCCTCGCGATGGCCTCGGAACCGGACTTCGATCCGAACATCTACGTCCCGAGCGTCTCGCCCGAGGTGATGAAAAAGCTCACCGAGGATCCGTTCAACCCGCTCTTCCCGCGCGCATTTCGCGCGGCATATCCGCCGGGCTCGATTTTCAAAATCGTCACCGGCCTCGCCGCGATGAACGAGGGCAAGGTGGATCCGCGCGATGAATTCGGCGGCCAGGCGGTCGTGACCATCGGCGGGATCAAGTTTCACAATTGGAAAAAGAGCGACGTCGGCCCGCTCAATTTCCGGGAGGCGCTCATCCAGTCCTGCAACACGTATTTCTATGAGATGGGCCGGAGGTCCGGACCCCTGCCGATCCTCGATTACGCAAGCCGCCTCGGGCTCGGGGCGAAGACGGGCATCCCGCTCGCCTCCGAGGAAACCGGGAACATGATGACGCCCGACTACATGCAAAAGCATTACAAGCGGCAACTGATGCCCGGTGACGTGGCAAACATGAGCATCGGCCAGGGCGATACTTTGGTGACGCCTGTGCAGATGGCCTCCGCCATGGGCACCATCGCAAACGGAGGGACCGTCTTCCAGACGCGCCTCGTCCTCCAGGTGCAGGATCTCGACGGGCGCGTCACGTTCGGCTACGACGCGCGCGTGAGGAGCAAGATTGACATCCATACCGACACGATGAAAGCGCTCCGCGCGGGCTTGGACGGGGTGGTCAGCAGCCGCGGCGGGACCGCGGGGCGCGCAGGCGTCCCCGGTTTCAAGGTCGTGGGCAAGACGGGCACCGCGCAGTGGGGCCACGGGAAAAAAGAGAAGGTCGCCGCATGGTTCGTCGGCTTCGCGCCGCTCGAAAAACCGCAGTATGCATTCGCCGTGCTCTACGAGGGAAAGGCGCGCGACAACGACGTGCATGGCGGCACCTACGCCGCACCGATCGCAGGCCGCGTGCTCAAGGAAATCCTGAAGGCGGAGCCGAAGGAGGAGAAAAAGAGCAGCACGAAAAAGAAGCGCAGCGATGAGGATTCCGACGAGGAAATGGACTCCGACGCACCGCGCAGGCGGCGTCGGCACGCGGATCCCGACGACTCGAACTAGCAGGGCACTTGTGCGCGGAGCGCGTTGAGGCAGAATGGCCACGGCATGATACGCGAAGTCACCATTCACCGACTCGTGGACGGCACCGCACCGGAGCCCATCACCGACGAGGTCGTTCTCGAGGAGCCGCTGGAGATCCGGATCGAAGGCGCGCCGCTCGCCATCGCGATGCGCACGCCGGGGCAGGATGAGGAACTCGCCGCAGGCTGGCTCCTCAGCGAGGGCATCGCGAAGTCCACAGCCGACATCGCGGACATCGTCACGAGACCCGGTGGCGAAGGGCAGCGCGCCGCGATGGTGGATGTGATGCTGCGCGATTCCTCACGCTTCGACGCGGCACGCCACCGGCGCAGCCTCGTCTCGAATGCAAGTTGCGGGCTCTGCGGCGCGGCGACCGTGGATCAGGTGTTGCGCGATTTTGCAAAAGTGACATCGCCTTTTCGCTTCGGCGCGAACCTTCTCTCCGAAATGCCAGCGCTGCTCTCGGCAGATCAGCGCGCCTTCCGCCGCACCGGCGGTGTGCATGCGTGCGGTCTCTTCGACGGGGAGGGAAAACTGCTCGCGCTCCGCGAGGACGTGGGCCGGCACAACGCACTCGACAAACTCCTCGGCCGGGCGCTCCTCGACGGCCTTCTCCCGCTCTCGCAGCACGTCATTTTTCTCAGCGGACGCGTGTCCTTTGAGATGATGCAAAAGGCGCTCGCGGCCGGCGTGCCCGTGGTCGCCGCGATCGGCGCACCGTCATCGCTCGCGATCGATCTCGCGGTGCGCGGCGGCCAGACGCTCGTCGCATTCGTCCGCGGCACGACGATGAATGTCTATGCCGGGATCGAGAGACTTCACGGGGCGGGCAGGCCACGGTAGCCCAACCAAGCCCACCCGCCCCGCTTTGGAAATCATCTCATCGAAAGCTGCTCTTCGGAAAGTTTGACGACCCGGCCTTCGGGATCCCGGAAATTGGTGAACGGCCCCACCGTCGTGACGATGATCCCGAGCCGCCGCAGTTCCGCGAGCAGCGAATCCTGGCGCCGCAGCACGAGATTCAGGTGAAAGTAGCTCACCATCTCGCTATTCTCCGCCGGGCGGAGACAGATCGGGATGCCCGCCAGATCCATGTTGCAGAAGTGGCCGAATTTTTCCTGGATTACTCGGGCATTCAGCAGGTCCACGTAGAAATCACGCACCGCGTTGTATTGAAGCGTGAAAATCGTGATGCCATAGCACTTCGGCTGGGCGACCACTGCGCTGGCAGTTGCCGTGTCGCGTTCGGTTTCCATTTCCGCTGTGTGGCGAGAGAGACTTATCATGGCGGATGACATAGCGAGGCGTATGCCAAAGTTATAAAATCTATAGTAATTATAGTTCGGAGCTCTCCGAACCCACCGCACAGGCCACTCCCATCACCCACCGCACCGCCTACGGTTTCGATCCGCGCTTCTTCTGAAGATACTCGGGATACTTGCTGCGGAGCTGGTTCTCGAGGCGTTTCACATCGGTGGAGTTGCCAAGCTTCGTGTGAATCTCCAGCGCGCGCTCCAAGGCGCGCGGACTCACTTCCTCGTCTTCGAGTGTGACCGGGATCGTCTCGTAAATCTGCAGCGCCTTTTTCATGTCGCCCCGACCGGCCTCGATGTCGCCGGCACGCAGGCGCAGCTCGCCGTTGTAGCGGCCTTCGGTCGCGAGAGTCAGCCCCTCCTTCAGTGTCTTGTCCGCGCCGTTCCAATCCCGCATGCCGATCTGCGCGTCCGCCTTTTCGATCATACCGGCGACGCGCTGCCCGGAATCCTTCGCCGAGGCCAGATAGCTGTCGAAGCTTTCCACGGCTTCCTTGAATTTTCCTCCCTTGGCACGGCCGCGCGCAAGCAGGAGGTAATCGTCGCCCACGGCTTCCTTGCGCTGCACCAGCTCGGGCATGAATTTTTCCATCCGGTCGTACTGACCGCGCTCATATGATTTCTGACCGAGCCATCGAATAACGTCGCTCGGCGTCGAAGCCTTTCCGCCATTTTTCCGATAGAACTCGATCTCCTTTTCCGTCGCGTCCACTTCCTCCAGATTATAGAGGCACACCATGAGGGCGAGCGAGCTGCGTTCGAAATACTGCTCCTTGTCCAGCTTGCGCGCCTCGTCGAGGAACGGCGCGGCCTTCCTGTAGTTCTTCCTCTCGAATTCGGTGCGGCCGATCCAGTAGTTCGCCTTCGGGCGCGCAGCCGTCTGGGGGAATTCCTTGAGCAGCGTCTCGAAGGTCTCCGCCATGTGCGCCTGGTCGCTGAGCTGCCCGTAGATCAGCGCGAGATTCTCCAGCCCGAACTCGCGATCTTTTGCCTTCGGGTAGCGCGACACCAGCTCCGCAAAATCCGTCTGCGCCGCCGCATACTGCCGGAGCTGCATCTGCGCAGAACCGCGTTGGGCGAGCGCGGTCGGGGCCTTGGCGTGCGTCGAAAAATCGCGCAGGAAGATCGTGAACGTCTCCACCGCCTTGTCGAACTGCCCGAGTTGCATCCAGCACCAGCCCAGCTTGAAAGTGGCCTCGGCCTTGTAGTCCCCCGGCAGGGTCTTCGTCTTGCCGGTGACGATCTGGTAGATGGGCGCCGCGTGCTCGAAGTCGCCCGCCTTGAAAAGCGCCTCCGCCTTCATCAGCGAAACGCGATCCACCTGCGGCGCAGTGGGGTTGCTGGTCAGGAACTCGTTGACCTCCTTCAGGAGCCGCTCGTCCCCCGCGTCGTACAGCATCCGCAGCCGTGCGTAGCCGGCCTCGCGCGACTGAGCCGTGGCGGGAAAATCGTGGATGATTTGCGCGTAGGTCGCCATCGCCTCCTCCTGCATGCCGAGCTCCCGCTGCGAATCCGCCACGACCACGAGGACATTCAGCTTGCTCTCGAGCTTCACCCCGCTGCCTGCGCCGCCGGCCTGATACCGCTCGAGCACGCCCTTGTAGTCCTTCTTGTCGTATAGGATGCGGAAACCCGCCACGGCGATCGTGTCCCGCCACGACGCGATCTCCGGCAGCGCCAGCGCCGCATCGAATGTCTTTGCCGCCTCGTCGGGACGCCCGAGATCCACCTGCAGAAGTCCCGAGCGCGCCAGCGCGTCGGCCTTGATCTGCCCGTTCGTCGTCTCCTCCGCGAGCGGGAGCAGCCACTTCAGCGCCTGCTCCCGAAGCCCGGCCTCTGCATAAATCCGGCCCGCAGAAAGACGGCTCGCATCACGGAACGGATTGTTCTCCACGATCTTCGCAAGATCCTCGTACTGCTGCCGTGCCTCCGCCCGCTGCGAGATCGCCTCCAGGCAGCGTCCCACGAAAAAGCGCGACGCATGGATCAGCACCGGCTGCGTGAGCCGCACCGAGGCGCGGCGGTAGGACTGCAGCGCGTCGCGGTAATTTTTCTCCTCGTACTGCATCGAGGCCAGCCGATACGCCGCGTAGCCGAGGAATTCGCCGCCGGTGAAATTTGCGAGCAAAGCCTCATAGTTTGCCTTCGCGTTGTTGACCGCGCCCGTCTGCCGGTAGCATTCGGCGAGCCGGTAGTACACTGCCTGGCGATCGAGCGCCGGGGCCTTCGGAAACTGATCGAGGTACCGCTCATATTCCGCCGCCGCATCGCGCAGCAGTTTCCTTGTGTAGAAGCCGTCCGCATACTGCATCTGCACCTGATCGGCGGTCGTCGGCGCACCGCCGCGGCCCACGACGATGTCAGCCGGCTCCGGCAATTCCGCTGACGGCTGGCGTGCTCCGCCCTCGGCCATCGGCTTCGGCGGTCGTGGCGTCGGCGCAGGCGGCAGATGCGGGACTGCTGGCGTTTCCCCAGCCGACGCCGGTGTCGGCTTCCTCACCGGTCTCGCCTTTGGAATCTCCGGCTCGGCAGGCTCTGGTGCCGGTGCATCCGGCTGGGGGCCGGTGCGAAAAGGCTTCAGCGGTACCGCGCGGGCGGGCTCATCCGCACCGGGGGTGCCGGGACGGAAGGGCTTTAGCAAATCGTTCTGGCCACGCGATGAAATTGCGAGCGCAGCCAGCATCGCCACTGGCAGCATGAATGGGATGCGACGCCTCATGGCTGTGGCTTGCTCACCGGGAACGCGACATTCCAGATGCCTGCGCCGCGGCAGACGTCGAGGACACGCGCGACATATTTGTAAGCCACATTCTCATCGCCACGCAGGATGATCGCGTAGTCGGGATTGATCGCCGCGAGTTCCGCCATCCTTGTTCCGAGATCCTCGAAAGTGATCGGCTTCGTGTTCATCACCATCGTCCCATCCGCCTTCAGATTGAGCACTGTCTGGTTCACATCGAGCGACGGCTCGCCGCCGTTCTCCGCGGTCGGGACCTTCACATCGAGTTCCATTTCCTTGCGCGCGAAATTCCATGTGAGGATGAAGAAACACAGCAACACCAGCAGAACGTCCACCATCGGGGCGATCTGGAATCCCATCACCAGCGGCTCTGCTCGCCTGCGGAGTTTCATCGGTGCGCGCGGTTAAAGGTCCTCATCCATCGCCGCGCGCGAAGGCTCGCGGCGCTTGTAGTTCAGCGCGATGAGACCGACCACATGCGAGCCCGCCACCTCGAGATCCGAGATGAGCCGCTGCACCTTGTTCCGGAAAAGCGCGTAAAAGACGAATGCCGTGACGCCGATCACGAGACCCACGCCCGTCGCCACGAGCGCCTCGGAGACACCGCTCGCCAGCGCCCAGTCGCGATTCTGGCCGACGAGTCCGCGCCCGAGACCGCCGAAACTTTTCACGATGCCCACCACCGTTCCGAGCAGCCCGACCATCGGCGACAGCGTCCCAATGTCCGCGAGATACGTCACGCGATGCTGGAACGAAGCCGCCTGCGCGCTCGCCTCGCTCTCGGCGATGCTCTTCACCACGTCGAAATTCGCGCTCGGGTTCTTCGTCGCAAAATCAAGCGTCCGCTGCACCACGCGCGCCACCGCCTCGCTGTGCCGGCTCGAGATCGCCAGCAGTCCGAGGTAGTCGCGCTTTTTCAAAAGCACATCCGCCGTGTTCATGTAGTGCGGCGTGAGGATGGCTGAGCGCCGCAGCGTCGCCATGAAGACGAGCACGAGCATCACCGTCAGCACGCTCATCACGCCGAGCGGAATCATCGCCCACCCGCCGGACTGCACGAGCTTCAGCAGCGTCATCTCCTCCTTCACCGGCTGCACCGCCGGGACGTAGCCCGCGCCGGGCTTCGCGGACTTCGCCGCTTCGCCAGCCGGGAGCCGCGAAACCGCGCCTTCCGCGGCCGGAACCGCACCGGGCGGACGCTGACCAGCCGGGTTCTGAGCGACCAGATGCGAGAGGCCAAGCCAGATGACTGCCAGCACAGATAGGAGTGATTTCATGGAAAACTGAGCGCGGAGTGTAGCGACCCCGCCGCCGGATGCAACAAGCGACACGTGCCGGCATCGGGCAATGCAATTCGGTCGTGTCCTAGTTTGAAGTTGAACGTTTGGCGTGAAGCCCCGCGCCGCGGCCTTTCGGTTTCTGAACCCACCTCCCGCATCGCACCGCGCCATCGGCTGGATCAACGTCAAACTTTCAACGCTCAACTTCAAAATCGGCAATGCAGGACGCCGCCTGCAATTCGGAACACTTGCACGAAAATGCACTGCGAGGCAGACCATGACGATGCACTTTCTCGCGATCGAAATCGGCGGCACCAAACTTCAGGTCTGCGCGGGCACGGCCGATGGTGCGATCGTCGGTCGCGCGCGCTTCGCCGTGGACCGCGCATCCGGCGGTGAAGGCATTCGTGCGCAGATCGCGGACGCTCTGCCAGAGATGATCAAAAAGTGGAGCCCGAGCGCCATCGGAGTCGGCTACGGCGGCCCGGTGGATTGGAAAACTGGCCGCATCAAATGTTCACACCACATCGAAGGCTGGAACGATTTCCCGCTCGGTGACTGGCTGCGCGAGCGCACGTCGCTGCCGGTGTTTGTCGAAAATGACGCCAACGTCGCCGCGCTCGGCGAAGCTCTGCACGGCGCAGGCCGCGGTGCGAATCCCGTCTTCTGGGTGAACGCCGGCAGCGGCGTCGGCGGCGGGCTCGTCGCGGACGGACGCCTCTACCACGGCGCGATGCCCGGCGAGATGGAGATCGGCCATCTGCGCCTCGAGCGCGACGGGATGATCGTCGAAGATCGGTGCTCCGGCTGGGCCGTGGATCGTGCCGTGCGTGCCGTACTGGAAAAGGAACCCCAGAGCGTCCTCGCACAGCTCGCCGCGAAATCGAAACCCGACGCGCGCATTCTCGCACCAGCGCTCGCCGCCGGCTGCCCGGTCGCGGATCGCATCCTCACGCACGCCGCGGACGAGCTTGCCTTCGCGCTCAGCCACGTCGTGCAGCTCCTGCATCCCGAAGTGATCGTGGTCGGCGGCGGCCTCAGCCTCATCGGCGAGCCGCTCCGCACGCGCCTCGCCGCCGCACTCCCGCGCTGGGTGATG